>NZ_JBEPNF010000004.1:0-255885 GCF_040546085.1 Arthrobacter sp. UYEF21 | reverse complement strand
CCAACGGGCTCTCTGCGACCAAGGCCGGCCCGCTGCTCCGGAACTCCATCACGGTCCGTGAGGCCGGCGACGAAGACGAACAGGCCCCCGGGTTCAACCACGCCCTGATCAACTGGGCCGGCGACAAAAACACCTACTTCACCCGTTCCCGGCCCTACAAGTCCAACGGCGACGTGGTCCGCCGGCACGCCTTCCACTACCGCTACGACACCGCCGCCGCACTGAAGCTCCTCAACGCCCTCTATACCCTTGTCCGGGTCCGGCTGAACCTTTTCACCGCCACCACGAAAGCAACCGGCTGGCGCTCCAACAAACACGGGCAGAAGACCCGGATCAATGACAACCGCGGACCCCGTACCAACGCGTCATCAATTCCGGAATCCTGACCGAAGCCAAAGCCCCTGAACTCGCGGACCTCATGGCAATCACCAACCCGGCCGACTTCACCCGAGGCAGCACCACCATCCAGACCCAGCCGAGCGTCCTCGCCGCCACGAAAACACGGGCCCTGAAAGCATCAGCCACACGAGCACAAATAACTGAGGCACGCACAACACCTTCGCGAGCATCGTGCCATGAGTCGCTACGGACTGAGCCACAAACTGCGGTGTTGTTGTCCC
The DNA here is from genome assembly GCF_040546085.1 of Arthrobacter sp. UYEF21. Classification (NCBI taxonomy): domain Bacteria; kingdom Bacillati; phylum Actinomycetota; class Actinomycetes; order Micrococcales; family Micrococcaceae; genus Arthrobacter; species Arthrobacter sp. UYEF21. Next base: position 255,265 of record NZ_JBEPNF010000004.1, on the reverse strand, counting down.
GGGTGCGGGGCTGTTCTGGGTCGTTCTTCCCGTTCCCGTGGACCGGTCCATAGGGCGACGGCTTGGGCGCGCAGCGGAGGCCCGTCTGCAGAAACCAGAAGCTGTGTGCTGAGCAACCCCGGCACCAAAGGGCGCCGGTCCTTAAGGAAACCCTTTGAAACCTCGGCAGCCGTCGGACCCGGGTGCCTCCGCGTGCCGGCGTGCGCACACTGCCGACGGAAATTAGGCCCGGAGGGGGGAATGGCCGAGTTGTCCCGGACGCGAGCGCCAGTCACATCACGATCTCAGCCTTGAGTTGCCGTACCTTGGCAGGAGTCTGCTACCGAAATCTATCACTAGGACACTCATGCCCGCTCTGCCGAGTATTGACCATCTGGCGCTGACCGTCAGGGACATCATCGCCAGTACGACCTTCTACTCTCGACTTTGGCAAACCGAACCCACGGGGTATATGGCTGACGGCCCGTTCATACGCAGGATCTTCGCCCTCGCCGATGGACTTACCCTCGGGCTGACCCAGCAGGCCATCAGTTCCGCAAAGGACTTCGATGAAAAAAATCCGGGCCTCGACCACATCGGATTCGCGGTGCATGATCGAACCGGCTTGCTTGAGTGGCGCGACCATCTCGAAGAAATTGGCGTCGAGCACAGCGGGTTGGTCGAGGCCTCGTACGGAACGGCCCTGAGTTTCAAGGATCCAGACGGAATCGCTCTGGAATTTTTCGTACCCGCAGGCTAGCCACATAGGCGTCCTGCTATCCGCTGAGTGCCCCTTCAGAGGCTGCAACCCGTCACCGGCGACCACGCACCGGACGTACTGAAAGCCCTTCTGACCGACGCACGTCGGAATCCCACGCCCGGGAGGTCGGGCCGCTACACCATCATTCCCCGTCATAGTCCTTGACGGCGTATTTACCGATCCTGTCAATACATTAAAAGATTTACTTCTTTGTGATCGTATTTGGCCCGATCCCGGGATAGGTTCGGTGCACATGGGAGAAGTACCCATCTTAAGAGTGCGGAGCGCATCGTGCATGTCCCGGGTTCTGTGGTTATTAGTCATAAGTGTCCGGTACTTCCGGCGGCCGGGTATTGGAGGTGACAGTGACAATTTCCGGGAACCATCGGGGCGTCCCTGAACCCGAGGAGTCTTTGCAGGTGCTTCTGGGCAGAATCGAAGCGGGGGATGCAAATGCGTTCGAGGATCTGTATTCGCGGACGGTGAGGCGGCTATACGCTCTGGCATTGGGGGTGGTCAGGGATAGAGGCATGGCCGAGGATGTGGTGCAGGAAGTCTACGTGCAGGTGTGGTCCTTAGCGGGACGATACGACCGGTCTTTGGGCACACCCCTCGCCTGGCTGTTCACCCTGACCCATCGCCGCGCGGTGGACAGAGTCCGGCGCGAGCAAAGCGCACTTGAACGTCACTCCCAGCACCAGCGCGAGACCTCGGCACTGGGCCAGGAACTCATCGAGGACCTTGCCCTGCGCAGGCTCAGGGCGGAAGAAGTCCGTGCGTGCCTGTCCACGCTCAGCGCAAGGCAGTCAGAAGCCATCGTCCTGGCATATTTCGGCGGCCACACTCAGACCGAGGTAGCCGCCGCATTGAAGATTACAGTCCCGGCGGTGAAATCCCGCATCCGGGACGGCCTGAGCAGAATGCGCCTCTCCTTGGAACGTGCGGGGCGGGCCTGACTCTGCGACCTGACAGGCAGCTGCCGGTTCTGCCGCACCACTGACGGACGGCCCGCGGGCATACCGGCGAATAGTGCCTTGCCGATTCGGTACCGGATTGACACCGACCACTTCGCCCACATCCGTCTCAGCAACGGATCCCTTATCTAGACAGGATGGCTGATCAAGCGGCGCCCGGCCTGTGGATTTGATAGCTTTGTGGCGGCCTTCTGTGATCGCTCGGTGTCGCACCAGCGCCCGTTAGACGATCTTTTAGCGGACTGTGCTCTCCCGGATTGCGGCGTAGAGGAACATGTCACAACGCTCTCCGACGATCTCCTGATGACCGCGAAGTAGTCCCTCGCGTTCGTAACCTGCACGTTGGCCGTGCGGATAGAAGCCGCGTTCCACGGCTCGATATAAAACTCCAGACGGTGCAGATGGGGGATCGTCCAGGCAAAGGTAGCGAGGGCGCACAGGGCATCGGATGCAATGCTGTGGCCTCTCGCATTTGGGGCAACGGCATATCCCACCTGAGCGCGGCCTGTGTCCAACTCCCTGATCCACAGTCCGATGTTCCCCATGGAGCGATCAGTTTTGAGGTCGGCTATCGAGAAGGAAAATCTTGTCCCTTCGATGTGGCGCCGTCGCTGGCGCTCAATCCATGCCAGGGCTTCTGCATGAGTGGCATGCGGCGGAAGGCTTCCCACCGTGGGGACATACGGCTCTTGGGAGAGGTTCATCGCCATCCCCGCGTCCAGATCCGTGAACGTGCGCAGTAAGTCGCGCGTCCCGTTCTTCACCGTCCCCGACAGCCGAACCCTCGGCCGGACGCGGCAGAAGATTTCAGCCGGTAGTCGGCTCCTCGTCGTTGGCGGCAGCCTCGATCCAATCCACAGCCTCGTCGGAAAGCTGGGGACCGTCTGCTGATTCGCCAGCCCACCACCCAGAATCGGTCGTGCCCCCCGTAACCGCCATGATGTCGGCGACTACATTCGGCGGCAGCGGCTCGCCGTTGTGCTCAATGAGCCAGTCGCGTGTTTCCGCGCCGACCAGAGGCCACCACTCCAGGATTTTCATCACCGCAGTATTGCACCGAGGAAGTCGAGCGTACAGCTTCCGCCGCGGGACGAACTTTGGTTGGCGACGCCCCAGAGGTGTCCCGTTAGGGGATCCCCCAACGGGCGGGCTGTGCAGACGGCTTTGGACATTCTGTGCAGTTGTGATTATCTGCGATAAATGGCGGTCTTTTCGCAGCTCTATTTATCTCTTCCTAGCCATCGTGCCGGGAGGCCCCCATGGAGTGGCCCACCAGGTTCCACCGCCCGTAGCCGAGCGCGTTCAGGACCTCGGTGATAGCGCGTCCCATCGCCGCGATACTGAGATGCTCGGGCCGGGTACCTCTCGTGGATTCGCCCCAGCCCGGCAGGTCAACCAGCACCCGGTCATGGACCGGTGTCCGGGAAAGTAATGGCCGGAAGGTAGCCCAGGATTCGGCGGCACCGTGAAGGTAGACATCCGCTGTGCCAGATGCGTGAGGCCGGCCTCCGGCGCCCTGCTGGACACCCACTGTGCAGGGACCGAGCCCGGTGGGAAGGATCTGCCGCCGAAGCGTGGGCGCTCCGGTTATGGCGGGTACCTGCTGCACATTCATGGCCACGTTCTGCTTTTGGTCCCTGAAACTGATTCGGAGCCGCAGGGGTGAGGGACCGGCCTTGCAGGCCCCCACTCCGGAACCCTTAGACGGCAGCGGGCAGTGTCAACCGGTTGTGTGGACAGGCCCCTCGCATGGATCGCAGTCCAGCACCTTGGCTGGCGGCCGAGCACCTCAAGTTCCCCGACACACGCCGGACGGTGGGCGGGATCCGGCTCATATGTTCAGAACCCGAGTCCGATCGGATCAAGGACATCGTCACGTGGCAGCTTGATCCACCTCAGACTGGCATCGGTGCCGATCACTTCAGCCACCGCACCAACCCGGGCACCGTGAAACGCAACCACGTCCACCAGCTCGAAGCCCTCGGCTAGACCGCAACCCTCACACCCCGGTAGGCCCAGGGCGTTCCGTCTGTCATGCGCCCTCCGGGGTCGTTCTTGCTGTCGCCGTTGAGGTCACCGGAGCCGATCAGGCTGTTGAGCGCATTCCAGCCGAAGTTTCCGTCGTTCACGGGCGCGGCTGGCGGTCTCGTCGAAGCCAGTCACCAGGGCGAATGCATCGGTCTCCCGGATTATCGGCAGGTCGACTGTGCACTCATGCACACGTCCCGATATCTGCTCTCGAAAGTAATGCGAACCCCGAGTGTGCGGGGGTAACGCGACGGGCAGCTAACTTAGTTCGATTGCTGTCTATTCTAGTTACCATGGCAAAGCGACAGGTCCGGGACGCAGCATGGGAAGCACAGTGAGCCGCGGTCTCCCCCGCTGGTGCGCCCCGGTCGCTGCCCTGGGTGCGTCGGCCGTCCTGTGCTCCCTTGCCGCCTGCGCCCCGGCTGAAGACCATCGCATGGTCCAAGGGAGCCCGCGGCAAGACACATCCGTCCCGGCCCCGTTCCTGACCTCCGGTCCGCCGGCGCCGGAACGCGTGGTCGTGATCGGCGATTCCCTCAGCACGGGGTACGGAACCTCCCCGGCGGAAGCATGGCCCCGCCGGCTAGGCCAAGAGCTGCAGTCCGGACAGCAGCCGGTGGAGATCATCAACGCGGCGACAAACGGGGCAGGCTATATTGCCGCCGGTGAGGAAGGGGTGACGTTCGGTTCGCAGACCGCCGCCTCGGTCAACGCCTCGACGGACGTTGTGGTGTTTTTTGGCTCGGACAATGATGCAGGCCAGGATCCGGTGGAGCTGAAAGCGGCTGTCGCGGACGCACTCTCGGAGAGCAAGACCCTGGCCCCTCACGCCGCCCGGATCGTTATTGGCCCCCTCACAGGCTTTGATTCCGCGGCGGCGGATGTCGGCGTCATCCTTGAGCAGGAGCGGTCAGCTGCCCTCGATGCCGGCGCCGAATTTGTTGATCCGGTCATGGAGCAGTGGATAGCCGGGCCCGACTCTCCGCTGCTGGGCCCGGACGGCGAACATCCCAGCAGCCAAGGAGAGCAATTCCTGAAAGATAGAATCCAGGGCATACTCTCTTCGCTGGAAGGCCCGGCACGGTGCCTGCCCGTCCGGAAGCCACCACCCACCTTCCAACGCCTCCCGCACAACAGCAACTCGGCGGCGCCTTGGGGATGCGGGACGGCCGAATTTAAGGCCCACTTTCACCTGCCCGGAGAGTCGTCGCCCAGCCTGGTTTGAGCTTCGGAGCTCCGCCGAGCTGACACCAGCATGATACTGAATACGGGTGTCCACTGCCGTGGACGTGGGATGGCCGCCACGGATAAGGCCTGGCTACGACTGGGGACATGAACCCGGTCTCAGAGGGCCATTTCGTCGACCCCGCCTCTATCCCCAAGCCATGAGGGCACGGGAAAGCAGAAGGTGGCCCTGGAGACAGTAAACGGGATTTCCATGCTCGGCGCACGAGAAGTGTGTACTCGATTCTCGCCTCCCCGCACGGCCCGCGGCCCGGCGTCCGGCGCAGTGACCGGTCAAGCCCTTCGCACGCGCCGGCGCCGCGACCATGGGCATCTGGTTGCCCAAGCTTCAGGCCTTCGGGGAACTCGACGCGAAGAGGCTGACCCCGGCGGTCAGGGGGCAACTGCTGAAGATCTCCGGTGCCACGATCGACCGGCTCCTCAAACCCACCAAAGACGCGGACAGACCAACGGGCTCTCTGCGACCAAGGCCGGCCCGCTGCTCCGGAACTCCATCACGGTCCGTGAGGCCGGCGACGAAGACGAACAGGCCCCCGGGTTCGTCGAAGCGGACATGATCGTTCACTGCGGCCCCACCCTGGCCGGGGAATTCATCAGGACACTGACCGCCACAAACGTGTTCACCGGCTGGACCGAGAACATCGCGGTCCGTAACGGGGCGCACAAATGGGTGCTGGAAGCGATGGATGAGGTCGTGGACCGACTGCCATTCCCCCTGGTCGGTCTGGACACCGACAACGCCGAATTCATCAACCACGCCCTGATCAACTGGGCCGGCGACAAAAACATCTACTTCACCCGCTCCCGGCCCTATAAGTCCAACGACAACGCCCACGTCGAGCAGAAAAACGGCGACGTGGTCCGCCGGCACGCCTTCCACTACCGCAACGACACGGCCGCCGCACTGGATCTATGACAACCGCGGACCCCGTACCAACGCGTCATCAATTCCGGAATCCTGACCGAAGCCAAAGCCGCTGAACTCGCGGACCTCATGGCAATCACCAACCCGGCCGACCTCACCCGAGGCAGCACCACCATCCAGACCCAGCTGATCGCCCTCGCCGCCGCGAAAACACGGGCCCTAAAAACATCAGCCACACGAGCACAAATAACTGAAGCACGCACAACACCTTCGCGAGCATCGTGACATGAGTCGCTACGGGGTCCGCCGTCAGTTCCACCCGATTAACCGCAGCACGGCCGCGGTGCCTGCACCGCCGATGACCACTACCAGGAACGGAGCCCTGAAAGCCAGCGCGACGGCGGCCGCGGCAAGCGCTCCCAGCCGTGCGTCCGCAGCCAGCGTCTGGGCTGACGCCACCGCGTTGACGATCGTCAGGGACGCCAGCAGCCCGATGGTCATAGTCCCCGCCACTCGCGACATTCGGGGGTCTTTGAGGAGCTTCGCCGGGACCAGATAGCCCACCAGCTTCCACGCGTAGGCCAGCACACACGCCAGCAGCAGCCAGAACCAGAGATTCATGTACCGGCCTCCCGGATTCCGCCGCGGCCGTGGTGTTCGTCGTAGGGATCAACATCCGGTTCCAGCCCCTCATCACTGCGCCCGTGGCCGAACCAGCCGATCAGGGCGGCCACCACCGCGGCGATCAGGATGGGCACCCCCGCTGGCACAAACGGCACGGCCAGCACCGTGGCGAGCGCACACACCACGGCAATCGCCGCGGGCTCCCTGCCCTTGAGCCGCGGCCACAGCAGGGCCAGGAACGCCGCCACCGCCGCGCCGTCCAAGCCCCACTGCTTCGGATCGCCCAGCCCGCTCCCCGCCAGGGCACCTAACGCCGTGAAGAGGTTCCAGAGTACGTAGATGCCAATGCCGGCGGTCCAGAAACCGCGCCGTTGCTCAGCAGGGTCGGTCTGCCCTGTACTGGTGGCCGTTGACTCATCAATGGTGACCTGCGCGGCAACATAGCGCCGCCATCCGCTCGGATGCAGGAGCGCGTTCAACTGCATCCCGTAGATGCCGTTGCGCATACCCAGAAGCGTGGCCGCGCCCATGGCCGCGATGCCGGAGCCGCCGCCCGCCACCACACCGATAAACGCGAACTGGGAACCACCGCTGAACAACAGGAGACTGAGCGCCATGGTCTGCCAGAAATCAAGGCCTGAAGTGACGGACAGGGCGCCAAACGAAATCCCGTACAGCCCGGTCGCGATGCTGATGGAAATCCCCACCCGGACCGCTGGCGACGCGAGCCGCTTCACGGCCGCCGCCGGGCATCGGGGGCCCGCAGGCTCCAGGCCCACAGGATGAGCGGGAGCTGAAGGGGGAACCTGGCGGTATGCGCCTTGCGCTGAGCGGACGAGCCCGCGGGCCCATACGCGCGGCGCAGCGCATCCACATGGCCGGCCAGGAACACAGTGAACATGGCAGTCACGGCGGTGGCCGCCGCCCGGCGGGCGGCGGGGACCAGGAGTCCGACGGCGGCACCCGCCTCCAGGAGTCCACTCACCGCAATCCATTCCTCCCGGGTCATGACCGCCAGCGGCCGCCCGCCGCCGTCGTGCGTTATGTTCGCCTCGCCGGTGCTATCCCCACCGGCCCCTGGCGCCCCAATGCTGGTTTCCGGCGCGTCGCGGCAGAGATAGTCAGGGACCACCTGGGCGAAGAACCGTGGCTCACGGAAGTGCTTCATGGCGCTGGTCAGCAGCAGCGCGCTCATGGTTGCTGTGGAGATATTGTGTATGGCCCGCCCGGACCATCGAAAAGGCATGGATCCACTCAATCACAGCCGGAGCACGCAACTAAAAACGCGGCGCGAAGTCAGGACGGCAGCTGTGCCTGTTGGCTGCTCGACTGGAGCTGCGCCAGCACCCTGGCTGGTTTGTTGGTGGTGATTTCGTGGACGCCCAAACCCTGGCAAAGGGCCACGTCGCGTTCGGTGTCGACGGTCCAGACGCGGAACCGGCGGCCGGATTCCAGCCAGCGCTGAACGGTCCGCGCATGTTCGCGGACGTACATGATCCCTGGTCCCGCGAGCCCCACCTCGCAGTCATCGAGGATCCGTTCGCCTTCCAGCTGGGCCGCCTTCATGACGTTGGCGACGGCACCGCCCGCCAAGTGCCCAAGGCTCAGTTCGTCCCGGATTTCATCGACGTCGATGTCGTCCACGAGCTGGCAAATGTGCTCTGCGTGGACGGTCCGGAGTAGGTGCTTCACCGAGTCCGGGCTGAAGCTCATGAACGAGACGCGGACGTTATCCAGCCTTGAGGTCGCGGCGTCCCAGCCTTCGCCCCGGAGTACCTCCAGCACCCGGTCTTCGAGTCTCAGCTGGTACGGGCTGGGATGCTTGAGTTCAATTGCGAGTTCCATGGGCCGGCCGGCGCCCCGTAGGATGTTCAGGAGTTCCGGCAGGGTCAGGAATTGCTCCGATTTTGCCCCATACTTCTCCGGGATCCGGGCACCTTTCCAGGACGAAAAGTCCAGCAGCCGCAACTCAGCCAGCGTCCGGTCAGCCACCGGCCCGGTACCGTCCGAGGTCCGGTCCAGATTGGCGTCGTGGAGCAGCACGGCGTGCTGGTCCCGGGTGAGGTGGACATCGCACTCCACTCCGTCGGCGCCGTCGGCAATGGCCTGGAGGTACGCGGCGCGGGTGTGTTCAGCAAATGCAGCGCTGGCACCGCGGTGGGCGAATACCAGTGGCCGGTCCGGCACAGACTCGTCGAATGTCATGAGGACACGTTAGCGGACCAGGCCTGAGGGCGCGGGACTAGGCTGGGCACATGCAGGTGAACTCTGAGCCAATTACCCGGCAGTCTCCGCCCCAGCCCCCCGGCCAGGTGCCGCCGGACGGGAAGACGGGTGCCGCCGTCGTCGGTCATCAACTCAGCGCGGGGGACGCAGAAAAGGCGGCAGCGCTCCGGAAAATGAAGCTGGTGGCGCTGGCACTCCTCATTGCCATGGCCATCATTTTTGTCTTCGCCTTCGCACTGCAAAAAGAGTATCCGTGGCTGCAATACGTCCGCGCTGCGGCGGAGGGCGGCATGGTGGGCGCGCTGGCCGACTGGTTCGCCGTCACTGCCCTGTTCAAATACCCCATGGGCATCAAGATCCCGCACACGGCCATCATCCCGCGCCGGAAGGACCAGATCGGGGCGTCGCTGGGCGAGTTTGTGGAGACCAATTTCCTGTCCGAGCAGGTGGTCCAGGAGAAGCTCGCGTCGGTTGACGTGGCGCGGAAGGCCGGTGCGTGGCTGTCCGGTCACGGCGGCGCCGAACGGGTGGCCAAGGAAGGTGCCGCCGTCATCCGCGGCGCGTTCACGGTGTTAAACGACGACGACGTCCAGGCAGTTATCGAGGGAATGGTCCGCAAGCACCTGCTGGCTCCGCCGTGGGGGCCGCCGGTGGGCAGGATGGCGGAACGGATTTTTGCCGACGGGCACCACCACAATCTGGTGGACCTCCTCGTGGACCGGGCCGCGGACTGGGTCGACAACAACCACGAGACCGTCAGCCGGCTGGTTTCCGACCGCTCCCCCACGTGGGTCCCACAGTTCGTGGACGGGCTGGTGGGCGACAAGGTCTACGTCGAGATCCTCAAGTTCGCGCGCGCCGTGCAGTCCGAGCCGAACCACCAGGTGCGGCAGTCGATCGACAAGTACCTCAACGATTTGGCGCAGGACCTCCAGCACGACCCCGCGATGATTGCCCGGGCGGACGACATCAAAACACAGGTCCTGGGTGATCCGGAAGTCCGCGAGCTGGCGTCCCGCACGTGGGGAACCGTCAAGGGCGCCCTGCTCAGCGCCGTGGACGATCCCGACAGCGAGCTCGCCGTGAGGTTTAAGGCTGCGGTCCGGGACTTCGGTTCACGCCTGGTCAACGACGACGAACTGGCCGGCAAGGTCAACGCCTGGATCGGCGACGCCGCCGGCTACCTCGTGCGGACGTACCGGTCGGACATCGCCGGCGTCATCACCGACACCGTGGCGCGCTGGGATGCCGACGAAACCTCGCAGAAGATTGAGCTCCAGGTGGGTAAGGACCTGCAGTTCATCCGGATCAACGGCACGGTGGTGGGCTCCCTGGCGGGGCTCGCCATTTTCAGCGCCGCGCATCTGGTCTTCGGCTGACCCGGCCCCTTTTAACAAACGCGGGCTGGACTAGGCGAAGGACTCCAGCTCCACGCCGGCTGCTTCGAGCCCAGCCCGCACGGCCGCTGCCATCTCCACGGCTCCGGGGGTGTCGCCGTGAATGCACAGAGAATCCGGCCGGACCTGAACCAGGGTTCCGTCCACGGCCACCACCTCGCCCTTCGTCGCCAGGCGCACGGCGCGCTCCACGATCGAATCGACGTCGTGAAGAACCGAGCCGTCCTGCGAGCGCGGCACCAGGGTGCCGTCGGCTTGGTAGGCGCGGTCCACAAAGGCCTCCACAAACACGGGGTGCCCTGCTTCCTTGGCTTGGATCAGCAGCTGCGAGTCCGGCAGGCCAAGAATCGGCAGGCCCGGGTCGTAGGCCTGGATGGCGGCAACCACCGCGGAAGCCTGCTCGGCGTCGTGTACCAGGCGGTTGTAGAGGGCGCCGTGCGGCTTGACGTAGTCCACCGAGGCACCCACAGCGTGCGCCACGCCGTCGAGCGCTCCGAGCTGGTAGAGGACGTCGCCGAAAAGCTCGTCGAAGGACATGTCCAAGGACCGGCGGCCAAAGCCGGCCAAATCCCGGTACCCCACGTGGGCGCCCACGGTCACATCAAGCTCGAACGCGGCACGGCAGCTGTCCAGCATGGTGATGGGATCCCCCGCGTGAAAGCCGCAGGCCACATTGGCGCTGGTCACAAGCGGGAACATCGCGGCGTCATCGCCCATGTTCCACGAGCCGAACGATTCGCCGAGGTCAGCGTTAAGATCCAAGGTTTTTGCCCTCCAGGGTGTTGTTGTCCGGGCCCGTTGCGGCGGCTTTGAGCTCCCCAGGAATCGTATCCGGCATCGAGCCGAAAGCCTCCTTGGCATTCGCTACCACGGCCCGGCCCATTATGAGGTTGCCCGCGCCGCCCACCACGGCGCCGATGCCGAAAGGCAGGGCCCGGCCAAAGAACGCAGTGCCTTGGCGCTTGAGCAGGTTCTTGAGAAAGGCTTTCTGGATTTTGCTCCGGATGGCGCCAAAACCCGTGGGCATGGACTTGGACAGCGCGTTTCCCCATGCCTGCGTGGCGCTGGCACCTTTGCCCATAGCCTGGCCGCTCAGCGTTCCGAGGAGGGCAGTCCCCTCTTCGCCCAGCATGATGGCCATGACCATGGTGCTGGCCTTTTCCGGGTTGGTCAGGCGGATTCCGTGGAGTTCCGCCAGGGAGGTCGCGTAGAGCGCCGTGGCCTCCAGGAAGCCTACGGTGGCCGCTGCGGAAAGCCCCAGCGAGGCAACGGTTCCGACGCCGGGCACAACGGCAGTTGCCCCCACCAGCGCGCCGCCGCCGGTCACAGCCCGCAGGTAGTCCCGCTCCAGAATTTCCGCGAGCCTGGCCGCGCTGGCCCGGGGATGTTTGCGTTGCAGCCGCCGGACATAGGCGAGGACCAGCGGCCGCTGGATTTCGACCGCCTTCAGGAGCATGTTGTGGACGCCCGGTTTGGGCTTGCCCTCGGCGTCGAACACCGCGTTGTGGGCGGTTTCCTGAGCGATTCGTACTGCGGGATTGCTGCGCTTGGCCATGGTCACCTTTGCTTCAGTAGTACGTATGTCCGCCGGCAGTTCTGGCTCCGGCCCTGCCTTAACAGTAAGGGGGCTTAACACTATGCACCCCTTCCTGTTCCCGCGAACCAGCAGGTGATCCACCTGGGCGGCGGCCCGCTGGAACTGTCCGTGTTAGCTACTGCAGGCAGCATCGGCCTGGTGGCCTTCCTCCCGGCCGGCGGGCTCGCTGTGGCGGGTTGGCTGCAGTTGTGGCGTCTGGCCGGGGCCAGCTTTGTCCTGGGCGCGGGCGCGGCGTACTTCTTTCCTGCTTACTCCGCGATCCTGCCGCGGATCCTTCCACCCGAGTACCTGCTGGCCGCCAACGGCCCGCCCACCTGCTGGGCCGGTTCTCCAGCCTGGACTTCGTTGTGTCCGTCGCACTGGTGCCGTTGTCGATGGCGCTGGCCGGACCTGCCGCAGAGGGCCTCCCCATCTCGGCCATCTTCCTGTTCGCCGGCGGTGTCTGCCCCGTCCTGGCGGTGACCGCCATGATCGCCGCCCGGATGCCCCGGGACGAACTGCCCTACCCCCTGGATCCCTCCCGCCCCGCGGAACCCGCGACGGCGGCGGGAGACTAACGCCGCTGCCAGACGCGTCAGCCGATGGCGTGCACGATCGTTCAGCCGCTCAGCCGCTCAGCCGAGGACGTAGTGGCGCAGGAACGCGCTGACGTCCACCATCTCGGTCTTGCTCATCGCGTGGCCCATACCTGGATATGTCCGGGCGGTCAGCTGGGTATTCCCGTTCAGCCACTGCCCGGTGTACGCCGTGGCGTCATCGTTGATCACCAGGTCTGCCTTGTCCCGCCCCCAGAAGAACGGCGGCGGGGACTCGAAGGAATCGGTGAGCGCCAGGAGTTCGTTGTCCAGCACGAACCCGGACAGCCCCACCGTTGCCTCGTACTCCGCGGGGTGCAGGCGCACGAGTGTGCTGGCCATGGCCATGCCCTGCGAGTAGCCCATCAGGCTCACGCTGCTGTGCTGGCCTTTTACGGAACCGATCCACGTATGGACGGCGTTGGTGGCGCTGATGACATCGGCGAAATCGTTGGCCAGGAAATAGTCGAGCAGGAACCAGCCGTAGTGATCGCCGATCACCATAGGGGCCCGCAATGCTGCGCAGGTGAACTCGGCAGGCAGGTAGTCAAACAGCCGCACCATCCGGGACTCATCCGTACCATAGCCGTGCATCAGGACCAGCAGCGGCGTACCGCCCCGCTCCGCTTCGGGCTTGGACCAAACAACTGTCTCCATCGAACCAGCCTAGCCAGTGCGTGCCGTTGAACAGGCAAGACACTGCCAAGGCGCGGCCCACCCCATGATTGAATCGCGCCCCGCCGGGCTGTAGCGTAACAGGACAGCATGCTTATCAGTTCGGCACTACACGTTCTCGAACCACAAGGAGCAAGTCATGAGAATCGGTTCCTCCATCTTCCTTATTGCACTCGGCGCCATCCTGGCATGGGCCGTCGCCCCGGGATTGATCCCCTATGTAGATCAGGTTCTGATCGGCTACATTCTGATGGCCGTTGGTGTCATCGGACTGATCGCTTCCCTCATACTGGCCTCGCCGGGCCGCAGCCGCCGCGTCAGCGAAACCCGCTCGGTAGTTGATCCGAATACCGGCGAGCGCATCACCCGCAACGAAAGCCGCGACGGCGGAATCTAAGTCTCGACAGCGCCGCAGTAGGGAACCCGCAAAAGCCGGGCCGGACCACCACGGTCCGGTCCGGCTTTTCAGTCCCGGACGGCACCCACCCCCGCCACCCCGTCCCCAGTCCGGGAGTTTTTGTCCACTTATCGCGTCTTCCGGGTCGTTCAAATGGCAATAAGTGGACAAAAACTCCGGGGAGGCATCTGTGTTTTTGTGGCTTTTCGTTGACAAACCAACATGGATAAAGATAAAGTCAAGTAATTCAACATCATGTGATGCCAGTCACTGTACTTGCGAACGCTGTATTTCCGGACGCCGTACCTACTGGCACATCACAGTCCACGGGTTTCAGCACTTTACGCAACGGAGGGTACGTGTTCGCCGAAGAGCGCCAGCAGAAGATTGCCGAGCTTGTTGCCAGCAGCGGCCGGGTCAGCGTGACCGTGCTGGCCGAGCGCTTCCGCATCACCACCGAAACCGTCCGCCGCGATCTCGCCACCCTCGAAACCGCCGGCACCGTCCGCCGCGTCCACGGGGGCGCAGTGGCCGCCGACCGCTTCAGCACAACCGAGGAAAGCATCAACGAGCGGACCATCCAGCGGCCGGACCAGAAGCTGCGCATCGCGCAGGCCGCCCTGGCCCTGATCCCCCAGTCGAAGTCTGGAAGCATCCTGCTCGACGCTGGTTCCACCACCGAAGCCCTCGCCGACCTGCTTTCCCGGCGCGCCGCCGTCGCGCCCTTCGCCGCCGTCGCGCCCTTCGGAGCCGCGAGCCCTGATGCAGTGCCCTCCGGTGCGCCGAACGCAACTGCCGCGCACTCCCCTGCGTCGCACCCCAACTCAGGGACGTCGCCGGAACTCGTGGTCATCACCCACGCCGTCCCCATCGCCGCCAAGCTGGCCAGCGCGCCGGGGATTGCCCTCCAGATCCTCGGCGGCCGGGTGCGCGGCCTCACCCAGGCCGCAGTGGGGCAGGCAACCGTGGAGTCGGCGCAGCGGATGCGCCCGGACATCGCGTTCATCGGCACCAACGGCATCCACGCAAGTTTTGGCCTCAGTACTCCCGATCCTGAAGAAGCCGCAGTCAAGGCAGCCTTCGTCCACTCGGCGCGCCGGATCGTGGTGCTGGCCGACTCCTCCAAGCTGGACGCGGAAACCCTGGTCCAGTTCGCCTCCCTGAAAGATCTGGACACATTGATTACAGACAGCGAGCCCAGCCCGGAACTCACAGCCGCCCTGGCCGATGCCGGCGTTGACGTGGTGATCGCATGATCGTCACGTTTACGGCCAACCCCAGCCTGGACCGCACGGTGGCCCTCCCCGGCCCCCTGGAACGGGGCGAAGTCCAACGGGCCGTCTCCGTCAGCCAGCAATCCGGCGGTAAGGGCGTCAACGTCTCCCGGGCGCTGGTTGCCTCGGGCCTGCAGACCGTCGCGGTCCTTCCGGGCGGCGACAGTGATCCCGTCCTTGCCGGCCTGCACCACGACCGCGTCCCCTTCGCCGCGCTCCCGATCAACGAGCCGCTGCGCACCAACGTGGCCCTCACCGAACCGGGCGGCGTGACCACCAAGATCAACGAGCCCGGTCCGGTGCTCAGCGCGGATGAGCAGGAAGCCCTGATCAGCCTGCTCCTGGAACGGGCCCGCGGTGCCAGCTGGGTGGTCCTGGCAGGCTCCCTGCCTCCCGGCTTTCCGGCCGACTTCTACGCAACGGTGACTCACCGCCTGCGTTCAATGACCGACGGCGGCAATACTGCAGGTGCCCCGCTCATCGCCGTCGACTCTTCCGGCGCGCCCCTCGCAGCGGCCGTCTCCGGCAGCTCGCCGGATGGCACAACGCAGGACGGCTTGTCCGGGAAACCGGACCTCCTTAAACCCAACGCCGAGGAACTGGCGGAACTGGCTGCAGCAGCCGGCTTCGCTACGGTGTCAACCGCAGCGGAACTTGAAGCGGATCCGGAGGCTGCCGCAGCGGCCGCCGCCGCCGTCGTGCGTTCCGGTGTGGGCGCTGTGCTGGCAACTCTCGGATCAAAGGGAGCTGTCCTGGTAACGGCCGACGGCGCGTGGCTGGCCACGCATCCGCCGGTCGCCGCGGTCAGTACGGTCGGCGCGGGCGATTCATCGCTGGCTGGCTATCTGCTCGCCCACGGCCAGGGCGCCGCCCCGGCCGATTGCCTCCGTCAGGCAGTGGCACACGGTGCCGCCGCCGCCTCACTGCCGGGTTCCACTGTCCCGGCAGTCCACCAAACCACCCCGAATGCCGTAACCATCACGGCCCTTCGAAAGGATTGACAGTGACTCAGCTCATCACCACCGAACTGGTCGAGCTCGACCAGAACCTGGGCACCTCGCCCGAGGCCGTGATCCGGCACCTGGCCAGCAAAGTAGCTGCCACCGGCCGCGCATCGGAAGTTGAAGGCCTCTTCGCCGACGCCTTCGCCCGCGAGCAGAAGACCGCCACCGGCATCCCCGGCGGCATCGCCATCCCGCACTGCCGCTCAGCCGCCGTCGTCGAACCGACGCTGGCCATGGCACGGCTCAACCCCAAGGTTGACTTCGGCGCCAAGGACGGCCCCGCGGACCTGATCTTTTTCATCGCGGCACCCGACGGCGCGGACCAGGAGCACCTCAAGCTCCTGTCCAAGCTGGCCCGGTCGCTGATCAAAAAGGACTTCACCGCGGCCCTGCGTGCGGCGGCCAGCCGTGAGGACATCGTGGCGCTCGTGGACGGCGCGCTGGCTGACAAGCCGGCCTCCCACGCCGCCGCTGTGCCTGCGGACGCGGTTTCGGCGGACGCTGTTTCGGCGGGCTCGGTTTCGGCGGGCTCAACCACCGGGGCCGTTTCCACCGGCCCGGGTTCGGCAGGCTCCGCCGGCGCCCCGTCAGGTCCAAGGCGCATTGTCGCCGTCACGGCCTGCCCCACCGGCATCGCCCACACCTACATGGCCGCCGATTCGCTGGTGGCCGCCGCCCAGGAAATGGGTGTGGACCTGCAGGTTGAAACCCAGGGCTCCTCCGGGGCCAAACCCCTGGACCCGGCAGTCATAGCCGCCGCAGAGGCCGTCATTTTCGCGGTGGATGTAGATGTGCGCGGCAAGGAGCGCTTTGCTGGCAAGCCCGTCATCAATGCCCCGGTCAAGCGCGGCATCGACGAGCCCGGCAAGATGGTGGAGGAAGCACTCGCAGCCGCCACGGATCCGCACGCCCGACGGGTGCCCCACTTCGGCGCCGAAGAGCGAGCCGAGCAGGAAGCCGCTGAAAAGGGCGAGCACATCGGCCAGAAACTGAAGCGCGCACTGCTCACCGGAGTCAGCTACATGATTCCGTTTGTGGCCGGCGGCGGTCTGCTGATCGCTCTGGGCTTCCTGATGGGCGGCTACCTCATCACCAAGTACGCGGACACCATCGTGGTGCAAAACAGCCTCTTCAACCTGCCCACCGAGTTTCCGGAGAACGCGTGGGGCCCCCTCGGCGCCTACCTTGGAGCGGTCCTGTTCAAGATCGGCGGGCTGTCGCTGGGCTTCCTGGTCCCCGCGCTTGCCGGTTATATTGCCTACGCCGTCGCGGACCGACCGGGCATCGCACCGGGCTTCGTTGCCGGCGCCGTGGCGGGCTTTATGGGCGCAGGCTTCCTTGGCGGCATCGTCGGTGGTCTTCTCGCCGGTTACATCGCGCACGTCATCGGCCAGCTTCAAGTGGCCCGCTGGCTGCGCGGCCTGATGCCGGTAGTGATCATCCCGCTGGTGGCTTCCATCGTGGCCTCAGGCCTGATGTTCCTGATCCTGGGGGCGCCCATCGTGGCTATCACGGTTGGCCTGAACGCTTTCCTGTCCGGCCTGACCGGCGCCAGCGCAATTGCCCTCGGCGTCATTCTTGGCCTCATGATGTGCTTCGACCTCGGCGGTCCGGTCAACAAGGTCGCCTACGCTTTCGCTGTAGCCGGTCTGGGCGCCGCGTCGCTGGACAACCAGGCACCGTGGCAGATCATGGCAGCGGTCATGGCCTCGGGCATGGTTCCGCCGCTGGCCATGGCCCTCGCGTCCACGGTCCTCGACAAGAAGCGATTCAGCCTGGCCGAGCGCGAGAATGGCAAGGCAGCCTGGCTACTGGGCGCATCCTTCATCTCCGAAGGTGCCATCCCATTTGCCGCTGCGGACCCGCTCCGCGTTATCCCGGCCAGCATGCTGGGCGGCGCGGTGACCGGTGCCATCTCCATGGCTGCAGGTGTAGGTTCGAAAGCCCCCCACGGCGGCCTGTTCGTCTTCTTCGCCATCGACAACTTCCTGATGTTCGTTTTCGCAATCCTCGTTGGAACGGTCGTTACTGCGCTGGCAGTCATCGCCCTTAAACGCTGGGCTGTCCGCCAGCCTGAGAGCGCTGCCAGCGTAGAAACCGTTCCCGCAACTGTCTGACCCCGCCTGACCCACCACCGATTCACGGCGCTGAACCAACAGGTGCCGCTAGAAAAAGGAGCAACAATGTCAGAACGCACCGCAACCGTCGCCAGCCGCGTAGGCCTCCATGCCCGCCCCGCCGCCATCTTTGCTGAGGCCGCCGGCGAGTTCGACCTGGACATCACTATCGCCCGCGAGGGTGAGCCGGTGGACGAGGCCATGGACGCCGCCAGCATCCTGTCGCTCATGAGCCTAGGCGCATCCCACGGCGACGTTGTGGTGCTTCGCGCCGCAGGCACCGGCGCGGACGACGCCCTCGAGCGTTTGGTCCAGATCCTGGAAACGGATCACGACGCCGAGTAGCACATTCACGCCGGCGCCCACCGCCGTGCCTCTCCCCGGCATTAGGGAAGGTACGACGGCGGCCGCTGGCTTTTAAGCGGTCCGCACCCAACTAACTGGCAGTTAACGTCGTCATTCGGTAGTTTCACGACGTTAACTGCCAGTTAGTTGGGCAGGTCAGCGCTCGGCGATCTTCTTGACGTCCGCCACGAGCATGTCCCACATCCTCTGGGAGTGCTCAGCGGCCTCTTCGGTGGCGTTGTTGTCCTGCGCAAGGGTGAGTTTGGTTTCGCCGCCCTGGTCCTCCAGGGACCACGTGAGCGTGTGATAGTTGTCCGGCTTGTCCTCTTCGCCGCCGAGCGGGCTGAAATGAGTGTGGACCAGCTTTCGGCCGGCTTCGACTTCGAGGATTTTCCCTTTGTCCTCGTATGGTTTGCCTTCCCACTCGCCGCGCCAGACGATGGGCCCGCCCACAGCCCAGTCCGTGACCAGGTCTGCGCCGAACATAAATACCTTTACGGCAGCCGGATCGGTGATGACGTCCCAGACGCGGCCGGCCGGTGCGGCAATGGTGGTAGCGGACGTTGCCACAAAGTTCCCTGGCACTACTTTGCCTCCTTGGCGGTAAACAGCAGATATTCCCATTCCATCTGCCACGCAGCATCACCATGCGCGTCGCCGCAGGAGCCGGCCAGTTCGGTGAGCGCCGTGTCCAGCGCTTTGGCTTTGTCCCCATTGTCACCAATGAATTTGTAGACGGAGATGGTGGGGCCGTAGTGGGACTTGAAGTACCGCAGGAAGTCCTCAGGATGGTGGAAGCTGTGGATGGCCAGCATGCGCTTTTCCGTGTGGATCTCAGTGATCCGGTCACCGAACAGTTCGCGCACATGGTCTTCGCTGCCCCACAGCGGCGGTGGCTGGGCCCCGGGCGGGAGCGGCGGTGCGAACGGTTTCATGGCGGCAAACATCTTTCCCATGAACCCCTCGGGCGTCCAGTTCAGCAGGCCGATGGTGCCGCCGGGTTTGCAGACGCGCACGATTTCGTCCGCGCCCGCTTGGTGGCGGGGTGCGAACATCACGCCCAGGCAGGACGTCACCACGTCAAATCGGTCGTCTTCGAACGGCAGCGACTCGGCGTCGCCTTCCATCCATTCCAGTTCAACGTTTCGGTCGGCAGCCTCGCGACGGCCGGCGTCGAACATCTCGGGGGTAAGATCGCTGGCTGTCACCTCGGCGCCCATCATCGCTGCGGGGATGGCCGCGTTCCCGGCACCCGCGGCGACGTCCAGGACACGCTGCTTCGGCTTGATTCCGCAGGCCTCCACCAAGATGGCGCCAAGGTCCTGGACCAGTTCGCTGGCCAGGGCCGGGTAGTCCCCCGAGGCCCACATGGCCCGGTGCTTCTGTTTCAGTGCCCGGTCTGCCCCGTCCGCGTCCGCTTTGTCGTTCATGTCCGGCGCACCTCTCCTCTTAAGGTTTTGAGTGACAGCGCGCTGTTGGCACAGTGGAGGCCGTGATGCGCCCATTCTGGCGGCAGCAAATCGTGAAAGCAAGCAATCTTAGGGGTTCCTTGTTTTTACACAGCCCCGGAATTAGCGTGGAAGCTTGACCTGTGAAGACGGAGCCTTTGCATCCCGGATTTCGACAAACTCCAACCGGGGATTGAAACTGTCGAAATCCCGGGCCCCTGTTGAAGGAGGATGACATGGCAGGCAACTCAGCCAAAAAGAAGAGCCACCTCATCTCCGCCTTGCGGAACTCCTAGGCGGCGGCCATCACCGGAACTGCAGAGCGCCCGCGGACCGCCTCACGCCCCCTTGCGCGCCCTGGTGGCAGGCGCCTTCGCCGCGGGCTTCGCAGCAGTGGACTTCGCGGCCGTCGAATTAGCCGCCGCCGATTTGGCTGCAGCAGTTTTGGTCGCGGTGCTCTTGGCAGGAGTCGTGGAACGGGCTGCAGTGTTGGTCCCGGCGGACCTGGCTGCAGCTTTGGCGGGAGCCTTCCCAGCCGAACCCTTGGCACTTTTTGGAGTGTCGGCGTCGTCCGCTTCGGCATCCGAGTCGGCGTAGTCCGAATCCCCGGCAGCCGCGGCAGCACCGCCGCGCTTCCGGTCCAAGCTGCGCTTCAGCGCCTCCATCAGGTCGATGACCTCGCCCTTGCCGCCTTCGCCCGCTTCCGCGCCGAACGTTTCATCGGTGTCCAACGAATCGCCCTTCTCGAGCTTGGCTTCGATGAGCTTCCGGAGCTGCACCTGGTATTCGTCGGTGAAGTGCGCGGGTTCGAAGTCTGCGGCCATGGACTCGACGAGGGCTGCGGACATTTCGCGTTCCTGCGCGGAGATCCGGACGGAGTCCTCCAGTGCGGGGAAACTGGCCTCCCGGACCTCGTCGGGCCAGAGCAGGGACTGCAGCACCAGCACATCATCCTTGATGCGCAGCGCCCCCAGCCGGGTCTTCTCGCGCAGGGCGAACTGAACGATGGCTACGCGGTCCGTGTCCTCCAGCGCCCGGCGGAGCAGAACGTAGGCCTTGGGCGACTTGGAATCCGGTTCCAGGTAATAACTCTTCTCGAACATCATGGGTTCCAGCTGGTCGGAGGGCACAAACTGGACCACCTCGATCTCATGGCTGCTCTCCGCTGGGATGGATTTGAGCTCATCCTTGGACAGCACCACAGTGCGGCCGTCGTCCTCGAAGGCCTTCTCGATGTCCGAATAATCGATGACCTTGGTGCAGACCTCGCAGCGGCGCTGGTAGCGGATCCGGCCGCCATCGGCGTTGTGAACCTGGTGGAGACTGATGTCGTGGTCCTCGGTGGCACTGTAGACCTTCACGGGCACGTTGACCAGGCCAAACGCGATGGCACCTTTCCAGATGGCTCTCATCTCTCAAGTGAACATCACCGCAGGCCAGAGGTGAAGACCCATGGCCGGCACTAAGGAACGCGTCAGGGTGGCCGGGCGGGAACTGACGCTCACCAACCTGGACAAAATCATCTATCCGGAGACCGCAACCACCAAGGCAGACGTCCTGGCTTACTACGCCGCTGTGGCGCACGTACTCATCCCCGCAGCAACAAACCGCCCCGCCACGAGAAAGCGCTGGGTCAACGGCGTGGGCACAGCCGACAAGCCCGGCGAGGTGTTTTTCCAAAAGAACCTGGAGGATTCCGCGCCCGGCTGGCTCCCTCGCGCCGCCATCAGCCACAAAGAGCGGACCATTTTTTATCCGCTCGTCAACGATCCCGCCACGTTGGCCTGGTTTGGCCAGATCAACTCGCTGGAAATCCATGTGCCGCAATGGCAGGTGGACTCGCACGGCAACCAGCTGAATCCGGACCGCCTGGTGCTGGACCTGGACCCCGGCGACGGCGCAGGCCTGGCCGAATGCGTGGAAGTGGCGCTCCTGGCCCGCGCCATCCTGCAGGACGTGGGCCTGGATCCCGTCCCCGTGACCAGCGGCAGCAAGGGCATCCACCTCTACGCCGGCCTTGATGGAACCCAGACCTCGGACCAGATCTCCGCCTTCGCCCACGAACTGGCCCGCGCCCTCGAGGCCGACCACCCGGACCTCGCGGTCAGCGACATGAAGAAGACCCTGCGCAAAGGCAAGGTCCTGGTGGACTGGAGCCAGAACAGCGCGGCCAAAACCACCATCGTCCCCTATTCCCTCCGCGGCAGGCCGAAACCCATGGTGGCCGCACCGCGGACCTGGCCGGAGCTCAGCTCCCCCAGCCTCCAGCAGCTCGACTACAAAGCCGTGATGCGCAGAGTGCAGGAAGGCAAAGACCCGTTCGCCGCCGTCGCGCGCGTTGCAGGGCATCCGGGGAACCTCGAAGAAATTACCCACGACGACGGCGGCCCGCATCCGCGCCTGGCGCGGTACCGTTCGATGCGTGACCCTGAGTCGACGCCCGAGCCCTTCGCCGGCACCTCCAGCGGCGGGAACACCTTTGTCATCCAGGAGCACCACGCCAGCAGGCTGCACTTCGATTTCCGGCTGGAACACGAGGGTGTGCTGGTGTCGTGGGCCCTGCCCAAAGGTGTCCCGGAATCCGGCGGGAAGAACCACCTGGCGGTGCAGACCGAGGACCACCCGCTGGACTACGCCACCTTCGAAGGCATTATTCCTCAAGGCCAGTACGGCGCCGGCGAGGTCACCATCTGGGATCACGGCACGTATGAACTGGACAAGTGGATCAATGGGCGGGAGGTCATAGCGACGCTGACCGGCTCGGAGGGCGGGGGCCTGGGTGGGACCAAGAAGTACGCACTGATCCATACCGGCCGGGGCCAGGGCAAGGACGCGGAAGGGCAATGGCTCATCCACCTGATGGACAAGGACCACCACACCAGCCACTCCCGGCGCGCTGGGGATGAGGTTGGCCTGGACGACTTGGCCGCCGCGGATAGGTCTAGTACTGAGGAGCCTGCACAGGGTGATTCAGCGGAGCGTGATCGCGCGGCTCCGGCACAGACCTCCGGGCCCCTCCGCGCCGAGGATTTCGGCCCCATGATGGCAACGTCCGGAACTCCCGCCGACCTGCAAGGCAGCGACTGGAAGTTCGAACTGAAGTGGGACGGCGTCCGGGCGCTGATGGTGGCCGATGACAAGAAGGTCCGCATCCTCAGCCGGAACGGAAACGATGTCACCGCAACCTACCCGGAGCTGACGGCCCGGGCCTGCTGGCCGGACGGGCCGTTCGTCGCAGACGGTGAGATCATCGCCGTCGGGCCTTCCGGCAGGCCCGATTTCGGCGTGCTCCAGGGACGCATGAAGCTGACCAGGCCCGGCGACGTCGCGAAGGCGCGCGTCGCCATACCGGTCCGGCTGATGCTTTTTGACCTTTTGGCCGGAGGCGGCGAGGACCTTCGCCGGCTGACTTTCGCACAGCGGCGGCAGCGTCTTGAGGAGTTCTACCGGCCGTCGGACTGCCCGGTGGAGCTGTCGCCCGTCCTTGACGAGAGGATCGAGCACATCCTGGCGAGCGCGCAAGAGCTGGGGCTGGAGGGCGTTATGGCCAAACGGACCGACAGCCGCTATGTCAGCGGGCAGCGGACCCGGACCTGGATCAAGATCAAGCTGGAGCAGACCCAGGAGGTGGTGGTGGGTGGTTGGCGGCCCGGCAAGGGCGGGCGGCAGAGCTCGGTCGGTTCGCTGCTGGTAGGCATCCCCGACGGTACCAAACTTCGATATGTGGGCCGGGTGGGCAGCGGGTTCAGCACGCGCGAACTGCAGGAACTCCGGCAGAAAGTGGACGGCCTCGCCAGGAAGACGTCACCGTTCGACGACGTGCCCCGCGAGGATGCCTCGGACGCCCGCTGGGTTACGCCGCGGCTGGTCGGCGAAGTGACGTTCGGCGAGTGGACGGGCAGCGGGAAGCTTAGGCATCCGGTATGGCGGGGCTGGCGGCTGGACAAGAGCGCTGATGAAGTGGTGCCGGAGGCGTAGCGCGGCGCTGCGCCGGGTGCAGCCCAGCGCAGCGGCGGCGACGCGCAGGGTCCCTTGCGACGGAAAATACCTGGCGACCCCCGTTTTTGGGGATCGCCAG
Source organism: Arthrobacter sp. UYEF21 (assembly GCF_040546085.1). Lineage (NCBI taxonomy): Bacteria > Bacillati > Actinomycetota > Actinomycetes > Micrococcales > Micrococcaceae > Arthrobacter > Arthrobacter sp. UYEF21. Next base: position 231,657 of record NZ_JBEPNF010000004.1, on the reverse strand, counting down.
GTATGTACGTGTCGCGAGGTCAGACGCGTGTCGTGAGGTCAGGTCCGCATCGTGAGGTCCGCATCGCTAGGAGGAGTGCGGCATCTGCGGCCGGCCGGTGCGGTGCACGGCCGTGACAGCGGCTTCGTGGCCCATCCGGCCGTGGTCCGAACCCTCATCCTTGGGGTGCCGGCGCTTGCCGTTACCGTCCGGCCAGTGCTGTTCGCCTGCCATGGCCGTAGTCACGGCGATGGTGGCCGGCCCTGGCATGGACTGCGCATCCATGGCTGCGGCGAGGTGGTCCGCAACCTCCGGCTCGATCCTTGGTCCAGCATTTTGCTTAGCCATTGTTCTTCCTTCCGCCATGACTTCCGCCATGACTTCCGCCATGAAATGAAGCATTCATCAATAGAGGCGTCTGGAGTAGCGTTCCAGGCGCAGTAACTACCAGCGGACTTTCTTCTCGACCGGCCCCTGCTTGCCGCTGGCATGCGTGGGCTTGTGGTTTTTGCCGACGCTCTGCAAACCGGAGTCACCGCCCCGCGACTTGCTGGCGAGCATCGCCCGCTGTGCTTCGGTCAGCCCGGCTCTGATGCCCTTGGCGTCGGAGCCGTCGGGTGAACTGTCGGGCTGGTCGGAGGTGTTATTTTCAGTCATTGGGTGGAACCTTTCTGAGGAGTATCAGCGTGTCTGACGAGATCAGCGAGGACGGGGCCGGTATGAACAGGCCGCGGGCGTCCGCCTACTCAAAAATCAGTGTTCCCATGGGACAACAATAGGCAGCATGCGCATTGGTTGTGAACCCCCATTTTCGGCCCCGCGACAGCATCGGGCAGGATGCGCCGCCCACCATGACGGCTGTCACATTTGACGCTGTAGGGGGGCCAAAAGCGGTCCGAAAACCGGCCGGAAGAAAAAGATTAGGTAACAATGGCCACATTGGGCCGGGATCCCAGTGCTGGCGCGGCGAAACGGGCTCAAGTCAAGACGGTGATGGCCACTCAAACCGCTCCGAAACACTTGATCCTACGGTATCAAACTCTGAATTGCATCAGATTTCGCGTAAAATTGAAGGCCTGCCCAGAGCGGGGCAGCTACAAGTCGCAAGCAAATGACCTCCATAGGAGTTGCCCAAATGCCCACAGACCGAAGCACGACCGACTCTTCCGCAGGCGTGAACAGCGCCAGCGGAACTAACAATGCAGTACCAGAGAATGCACTACCTGTGAGTCCAACAGGGGTGCGGAAACCGAAGATTCTCGCACGCCGCCGGCTCAAAGAGTCCGACGTGAACGTCGTGAACCAGCCCATGCTGAAAAAGGCACTCGGCGGAACAATCGTGGGTAACACCATGGAGTGGTACGACGTCGGTGTGTTCGGCTACCTGATCACCACCATGGGACCCGTTTTCCTGCCGGAGTCGGATCCGACAACGCAGACGCTGTTCCTGCTGGGAACGTTCGCTGCCACCTTTATTGCCCGCCCATTGGGTGGCGTGATCTTCGGCTGGCTCGGAGACAAGATGGGCCGCCAGAAGATCCTGGCCACCACCCTCATGATCATGGCTGCCAGCACCTTCGCCGTCGGCCTGCTGCCGGGCTACGCGCAGATCGGCCTGTGGGCGGCGGCACTCCTGGTGCTCCTGAAGGTCGTCCAGGGGTTCTCCACCGGCGGCGAGTATGCAGGCGCCACCACATTCGTCAGCGAATACGCCCCTGACAAGCGCCGGGGTTACTTCGCCAGCTTCCTGGACCTGGGCAGCTACCTGGGCTTCGCCATCGGCGCTGCCCTGGTGTCCGTCCTGCAACTGACCCTTGGCCAGACCGCCATGGAGGAATGGGGCTGGCGCATTCCGTTCCTCATTGCCGGGCCCCTCGGCCTGATCGCGGTCTACTTCCGAAGCAAAATCGAGGAATCCCCGCAATTCCAGGCGACTTTGGACGCCCAGGAGGACCTTGCCAGGAACGCTGCCTCCACCGACGAGGCGGCAGTCAAGGGGCCGGTTGGAATCGTCAAGGCCTACTGGCGCTCGATTATCGTGGCAATGGTGCTGGTTGCCGCGGCCAATACGGCCGGCTACGCCCTAACCTCCTACATGCCCACATACCTGACGGAGGCCAAGGGCTACGACGAGGTCCACGGCACGCTCCTGACCATCCCTGTGCTGGTCATCATGAGCCTTTGTATCCCGTTGACGGGCAAGCTGTCCGACCGGATCGGTCGCCGGCCGGTGTTGTGGATCGGCGCGCTGAGCACCGTGGTCCTGGCAATCCCGGCCTTTATGCTGATCGGCGTGGGCGAGATCTGGACCACCCTGTTGGGCCTTGCCCTGATCGCCTTCCCCGTGACCTTCTATGTGGCCAACCTTGCCTCGGCGCTGCCGGCCCAGTTCCCCACGTCCAGCCGTTACGGGGCGATGGGCATCGCCTACAACTTCGCGGTTGCCATCTTCGGCGGCACCACCCCGTTCATCGTGGCTGCGCTGATCAACGCCACCGGCAATGACATGATGCCGGCGTACTATCTGATGGCTACCTCAGCGGTCGGGGCTGTCGCCATCTACTTCCTGAAGGAATCCGCCCAGCGTCCGCTGCCGGGCTCGATGCCCAGTGTGGACACCCAGGCGGAGGCACGCGAACTCGTGGCCACCCAGGATGAAAACCCGCTGCTTGACCTGGACGAGCTGCCGTTCGAAACGCAGGACATCACGGATGCCTCTGCCGCCAAGGTCCCCACCGGAGTCTAAGCAACACCCGGAAACCACAAACCGGCCTGTTTGGGCCGTCCTGTAGCCCGCGCTCAGAGGCCCGCCCCACGCTTCCCCTGGCGGAAGCGTGGGGCGGGCCTTAGCCATGCATCGGGGTGGTGCGCCGGAGCTGCTGACGCCGGGAGATAATTTCCTGACAGGCTCCGGCTCGGGGCAGCAACCAATGACAGGCGGTGTGGGCACGTGAAGTCCGTCCTGCGGCAGGTCCGCGCCCTCCATCGCCTGGAGCCCGCGAACAACGACCATCTGGCAGCCCTCCGTGTGGCCGCCAGCGTTGCAGTGCCGTCGCTCATCCTTTTGCTTTTGGGCCGGGCCGACCTGATCATCTACGCGGTTTTCGGCGCTCTGACCGGAATGTACGGCCGGTCAGAACCGCACCAGCTGAGGCTCCGGCACCAGTCGCAGGCAGCCCTCGTGCTGGTCGGCGGCGTGGCCGTGGGCGTCTTCCTGTCCGTCAACCACCTCCAGTCCTGGTGGCTGGTGGCCGTCGAGGCGGTGCTGGCCGGCGCCGGCTCCGTGTACTCGGACAGAGTCATGCTCAAGCCCAACGGCCCGTTCTTCGGCATCCTGGCCCTGGGTGCCTGTGCCTCCGTGCCCACCACCATCCCCTGGTATGTTGCCCTCATGATCGCGGGAGGCTCAGCAGCATTTTCCGTGGCAGTGGGCTTCGGCGGTTGGGTACGTGGCAGGTCGTGGCAGCGCGGCGCCTCACGCGATGCAGTGACGCTTAGCGGCGCGGCAGGGCGGGCTGCGGCGGTCCACGCGGCCAGATACACACTCGCCGTAGGCCTCGCCGGCACTCTTGGAGTGCTCAGCGGCAGCGGCCATCCGCACTGGGCCATGGCAGCGGCAGCCGTCCCCCTGGCCGGAGCGGACCTCCCCAGCCGGGTGCGGCGAGGGATCCACCGCATCGTGGGGACATTCCTCGGGCTGGCGGTCACCGCCGTCGTTCTTGTCCCGGCGCCGTGGTCACTGGCGCCGTTGTTTGCCGCCCATCAGGTGGTGGTCCTGGCCCTGCTGGTCATCATTTTCCAGTTCACTACGGAGCTGTTCATGACCCGGCACTACGGGCTCGCGATGGTCTCCTTCACACCCGTCATCCTCCTGATGACCCAGCTAGCAGGACCTACTGACCCGTTAGTCCTGATCCTCGAACGCGGCGTGGAAACTTGCGTGGGAGCCGTGGTGGGGATCCTGGTGGTGGTGGCCGTGCGGCAGCGGGCGGTGCGGCAGCCGGCGGCGCGGCATTCAACTGTCCGGTTTTCGCTACTTCGGTCTGCGCGCCGGTCCCGTGAGTAGCCGGTACGGAAGCACCCGCGCCGCAACCGCCACCGCCTTGTAGCGCTTCGAGGGGATGGACACGGCATTGCCCCGGAGGTTGTCGGCCAGGCCTTCGCGCACCACGCGCTCGGCCGTCAACCAAGCCCAGGACGGACCCATCGCCTTGTCCATGCCCATCCTGTCGTGGAATTCCGTGTGCGTCAGGCCAGGACAGACCGCAGTGACCATCACGCCGCGAGCCGCGTAAGCCAGGTTCGCCCAGCGGCTGAAGCTGAGCAGCCAGGCCTTCGCCGCAGCGTAGGTGCCACGCGGCAGGAACGCCGAAATACTGGACACGTTGATGATGCGGCCGGCACCGCGCGCCAGCATTCCGGGCAGCACGGCATGCGTGAGTTCCAGCGCCGCCTCGCAGTGCAGCTTCAGGAGGTATTTCTCATCCGCGATGCTGTTCAGCTCGAAGTCGCGCAGCAGGCCGATCCCCGCATTGTTCACCAGGATCCCCACAGGCCTGTCCACAGCGGTGAGGCGCCCGACGACGGCGGCCATCCCGCCGTCGTCCGTCAGGTCCGCGGGCAGCACCTCAGCAGTGGTTCCGTAGCGCTGTTCCAGGTCCGCCGCTGTTTGTTCGAGGCGCGTACGGTCCCGGGCCACCAGGACCACATGATGGCCCTGCGCCGCGAGCTGGCGGGCAAACTCGGCGCCCAGGCCGGCGCTGGCACCGGTGATGAGGGCTGTGGTGCTGGCTGTAGTTGTCACCAGCCCAGACTAGCCGGGGCGGGTGACAAACCCGTCGAATTTTTGTGTCATCATTCCGGCGCGCTCCAGCCCTGACCCGGAGGTAAGCGCCCGGCTGGGCCGAGGCCGGCGAATGAGTGAGCAGAATCCGACGCTAGGACGCCTCCGGCCAGTCGATGTGCTGCTCGTAGCCTTCGTGCTGGCGGAGGTAACCGGCGATGAACGGGCAGTGCGGGATAACCCGCTTCCCGGCCGCCACCACGTCATCAAGGGCGAAGTGGGCCAGGACTTTTCCCAGTCCCTGGCCCTTGAATTCCTCGGCTGTCTCGGTGTGGCTGAAATCCACATGTCCGGGCCGGTCCTGGAAGAAGGACTGGACGGCGACCTTCCCGCCTACCCTCAGCTCGTACCGGTGATGCTCATCATCCCGGACCAGCGAAACGTCGGGGCTGAACTCATCCTCTGTGGAAATCATGTTCTCAGTCATGGTTCGACATTGGCACTACTTGGCCCGGCTGGCAATGGCCCGGCACCCCCTCCCTGGGTGTCAGGGGACGCACCGCCGACGACCCGTTCCGGCATTCTGCCCAGCAGCAGGACGGCCAGCACCAAACAGGCCGCGCCCCCTCCGAGCAGTCCCAGCGTCAGGCCGTTGAAGACGACGATGGCGGCCGTCATCACTCCGGCGGCGGGTTGGGGGAAGTCGGTGAGGAGCAGGAGGCCGGACATGGCCACCAGGAGCCCGGCCCACAGCCCCAGGAACATGACCGTCAGGAGCGCTGCCGCCCGGCGGCCCAGCCGCAGCAGCCGGGCCTGGGCGAACTCGAAACTAGTCCCGCCCCCGGCCTTCAGCCGTTGCCAGGACTGGAGTCCGGTGGTGCCGCCGTGACGGAAAACAGCGGCATCACCTTAAAAATCCAGATCACCGGCACAAACCAGGGCTGGTCCCCCAGCCTGTTTTCCGTGGTCACGGTGCCGTTGGCGTGCGGGACAGGACTCACCATCGTGCAATGGCCCACCACCACCAGGGCCAGGCAGACGAACCGGACCAGGTCAATGACCAGGCCTAGGGCCCTCACCGGCTCTCCTGCATCCGGCACGCAGGCTCCCTGAAACGCCGAACTCCGGTGTTACCTCATTGTGCGCCCATGCTGTCCCACCTCGGAGTTTCGTCCAAAAGCTTGAGCATGAGCCGCCCTTGCGGCCTCAACCGGACGCTGCGGCGAAGAAGTCCAGCAGGATCGGCGTCAGCGCTTCCGGAGCAACCATGTGATCGTAGCCGGGAACCAGTGCAGTGCGGCCGTTTTGAACTGCTGACACGACTCCCTCGGCCGAGTTTTGTGCCCAGGAGTCGCTGTTGCCGCCATATACGGCCAGCACCGGAGCCTGGATTTTGGCCAGGCGCTCCGCCGGGATGTCTGCGTTGCCGGCCAGGGTGAGGTCGTAAAAAAGCGTGTGGGCAAGTGCCGTCATTCCGGGCCACCAGGGGGACTGCTTCACCGCCTCGACGGGTACCCCTGCATGGCGCAGGAAGGCTTCGACAGCCTCGTCACGCCGGCCGGTCTCAGCCAGTTGGCGGACCCGGGCAGCAAACTGGTCCCAGCTCTCCCCCGGTTCCTGAGGTGTGCAGAACGGCGGCTCGTAAGCCAGCAAGCTGCTGATGGGCACCCCCGCCGCGGCTGCCTCCAAGGCCAGGATGGCACCGGAAGAGTGTCCGTAAACCTTCGCCGACCCGCCGACCGCCCGGACAATCGCTGCCACGTCTTCCACTTCACGTTCGACGGCGTAGGGGGGCGTATCACCGCTGTCACCGCGGCCTCGGCGGTCTACGCCAATGACACTAAAGTCCGTGGCGAGGAACGGCACATATTGCTGCACGGCCGCCCGGGTACTCAGCGCACCGCCGAGTACGATCAGCGGCTCGCCGTCCCCGAAGGATTCGACGGCGAGCAAGGTTCCATCGGCCGATTTCACGTGCTGGATCATGGCATCCTCTGTTCCGGGTTCGGGCGGTTGGCTTATGTCTACGCCAGCAGGCCGTTACCGGCAAGGGTGGCGGTCCAGGATCGTCTTCCCGGCTCAGGCGAGCGGCACGTCCAGTACGCCGAGCACGACGGCGAGCAACGGCGTCGTTCCTTGCAGAACCGCGCCCCCACTCCCCCCGCCCCCGGCCGCCCCCGGCCGCCCCCGGCCGCCCCCGGAGTTTTTGTCCAGATAACCGCCGTTTTCAGGCCTTGAAGTCGCTTTATCTGGACAAAAACTCTCAGCGGGTGAGCATCCCCAACGCTGCCCCGGCAAATTCCCTGGCCGAGGTGTTCCAGTGGCCCAGCAGCCCCTGGATGTTCTCGCCCTCAGCCCGGTGCTTCGGCAGCTGGTCCTGCAGTGTCGCCAGGACGCCGGTCCGGAGCTCGGTGTTGAAGTTGACCTTGCCCACGTTCATGGCGGCCACCTTCACCAATTCCTCGGCCGGGATGCCGGACGCACCATGCAGCACCAGGGGGATCCGCGTCCGCACCGCTATGTCCTGGAGGACGTCCCAGCGCAGCTGTGGCTCGCCCTTGTAGCGGCCGTGCACGTTGCCCACGGCCACGGCCAGGAGTTCCGCGCCGGTCCGCGACACGAAGTCCTCCACCTGGGCGGAGTCCGTCAGGCCGGCCACTGCCACGCCCGCCCGGTCCGCGCCGAAGGCCTTATCCTCGTCACCGGCCAGTCCGCCGAGTTCGGCTTCAAGCACGACGCCAGCACCCAGCACCGTGCGCGCCGCACGGACCAGCGCAATGTTGTCCTCATACGGCAGGGACGAGCCGTCGGCGAGGACCGAATCCGCCCCCGCGGCGACGGCGTCGGCCATCACTTTCAGGTCCGAGGCGTGGTCCAGCTGGACGGCCGCCGGAACGGATGCGGAGTCTGCCAGGCCGCGGAGCGCGGCGATCAGCCGCAGGCCGTTGGCCGTGGCGGCGGTCTTGGGGGCCACCAGCAGGATGACGCCCCGGCCCGCGTCCTCGGCAGCACCCACCACGGCCAGGGCGGTGGTGAAGTCGTAGCAGGTGAACGCCGGCACGGCCGAGCCCTGCTGCAGGGCTGTGGTGACCAGGTGGTCGAGTCGGGTGCGCATCAGATGCCCAGGCCTCCCACCAGGATCCAGGCCACGTAGGTCAGGAGGAAGCCCGCCAGGCCCAGGACGGTGGTGAGGACGGTCCAGGTCTTGAGGCCGTCCGAGACGGTGAGGCCGTAGTAGCGCACCACGGTCCAGAAACCGGCGTCGGTTACATGGGACAGGCCCAGGGCGCCGAAGCCGATGGCGATCACAATGATGGCGATCTGCGCCGGCGAGTAGCCGCCTTCCATGACGGCGGAGGTCAGCAGGCCGGTGGTGGTCACGATTGCCACGGTGGCGGAACCCTGGGCTGCACGCAGGGCCAGCGAAATCACGAAGCCGAGGACAATGACCGGCAGGCCCAGGTGGTCCAGGGTCTGGGACAGCGCGGCGCCGATGCCGGAGGTCCGCAGGACCTCACCGAACACACCGCCGGCCGCGACAACCATCAGGATGGAAGCGATCGGAGGCAATGCGCCTTCGAAGATTTCACCGGTTTCCTTGAGCGACCAGTTGCGGCGGACGGCCAGCAGGAAGAAGGACAGTGCCACAGCCACGAGAAGGGCGAAGAACGGGTTGCCGATGAAAGCCGCGAGGCCGTACCAGGAGTTGTCCTTGGGGATGGTGAGGGTGCCCAGGGTACCGATGAGGATCTGCACGATGGGCGCGGCGATCAGGAAAATGATCAGGGCGGGCCGCGGCGGTGCGAGGCCGGCGGCGCCGGGGCCTACGTGGCCAACCTTGACCAGGGAATCGGAACCGTACTCGTCCACCTGGGCCTTGACGCCGGGCAGGAGTTCGTACTCCGTGCGGTTCATGATGCTGGCAACCCAGTAGGACAGGAAACCGAGGGGGATGCAGATCAGCAGGGAGATCATGGTGATGAGGCCGATGTCGGCGCCGAACACGCCTGCGCCGGCAACAATGCCCGGGTGGGGCGGTACGGCGACGTGGATGGAGAGCATAATGCCGGCCATGGGCAGGCCGAACTTGACCGGGTGCACGTTGGCGATTTTCGCGAAGGCGTAGACGATCGGGACGAGCACAATAATGCCCACCTCGAAGAACACGGGAATGGCCACCAGGAAGCCAACGGCGGTGAGCGCCACCGCGACGCGCTTGGCGCCGAGTTTCTCGGTGAAGTGCGCCGCGAGTGACTGGACGCCGCCGGAGACCTCGATCATCCGGCCCAGGACGGCACCGAGCGCGATCAGCAGCGCCACCTTGCCCATGGTTCCGCCCACGCCGGTGGCCACCACGGTGAAGACGTCCTTCAGCGGGATCTGCGACGCCACGGCCACGGCGATGCTCACCGTCAGCAGGGCCACAAAGGCCTGGATCTTGAAGCGGATGATCATCACCAGCAGAACGGCGATGCCGAGGGCCGCAATGGTGAGAAGCAGCGGAGTACCCAACTCCACTGCGGGTTTGATCGTTGGGGCGTCAGCCGCCCGCGCGATCAGCGGGTTCATGAGGTGGTTCATGACGGGTGTCTCCTTTGACGAGCCAGTCTTCCAGAGACGGGCAATCAGGCGCTAATTATTTGTTTTGTAACGCTGGGAGGTACGACGACGGCGGACGGGGACCGCCGTCGTCGTCCGTTCCTGCCTCAGAGTTTTCGTCCACTTATCGCGAGTTATTGGGGTCAAAAGGGGCAATAAGTGGACAAAAACTCGGGATGGGAGGGAGATGGTGGGTGGCTAGGCGGTGCGCTTCGTGGGGGCAACCACCTTGATGACGGCGGAGTCGTCGGCTGCGGCGAGGCCCTGGGCCTGGCCGAGCAGGTAGAGCTGCTCGGCGGCGGCGGCAACGGGCGCTGCGAGACCGGCTGCGCGGGTGGCCTTGCCCACGATGCCCATGTCCTTGACGAAGATGTCCAGGCGGGACAGGACTTCGGCGCCTTCCTCGGTGTACGCCTCAAGGATGCGCGGGCCGCGGTTGGAGAGCATGAAGGAGCCTGCCGCGCCGGCTTCGAGGGCGGCGAGGGTCTTGGCCTGGTCCAGCCCGAGGGCGTCGGCCAGGGCCATGGCCTCGGCGGCGGCGGCGATGTGGACGCCGCAGAGGAGCTGGTTGACGGTCTTGAGGGCCTGGCCGTCGCCGGGCTTGTTGCCCACCACGGTGAGGGTGGAGGCCAGCAGTTCCAGTGCGGGGCGGGCCTTTTCCTGGGCTTCGGGGGAAGCGCCCACCACGATCAGCAAGTCGCCTTCGCCGGCGCGCTTGGGGCCGCCGGACAGCGGGGCGTCCACGAGCTCAACGCCGTATTCTGCGAGACGTTCCACCGTTGCGGGGATCGCTTCGGTGCCCACGGTGCTGCCGAGGATGACGACGGCACCCGGCTCAAGCACGGAGGCCACGCCGTTCTCGCCGAAGAGGACGTCATTGAGCTGTTCGCCGTTGCGGACCGCCAGAAGGAGGGCGTCGGCGCCCTTCGAGGCTTCACGGGCGGTGGCGAAGGTGCGAATGCCGGCCTCTTCGGCGAGCTTCAGGCGCGGCTCGGCGATGTCGAAGCCGTGGACGGTCAGCTCGCTGGCGAGGCGGGTGGCCATGGGCAGGCCCATGGCACCGAGGCCCAGGACCGTGACGGTGTAGTTGCTGGTCATGAGGTTCTCCTTTGGATTTTGGCTGGCAGGTGGAACTAGAAGGTGTTGCTGAGCTTTCGCGTGACGTCGGCGAGGGACTGGTCGCCGCCCACGTTGCCCGCGAAAACGATGTACGGGATGCCCTTGGCGGGGCCATCCACCGGTTCCCAGAGGCTGACGATGCCCGGCAGCATGGCGCCGCGGACAATGGCGTGGCGGATTTCGAGGCCGTGCGCGGCAACGTCGGAGGACGTGATGCCGCCCTTGGCGATGACGAACCGTGGCGGGAAGGTCTTGAGTGTCCGGTTCACTACGGCGACGACGGCGGCGGACACCGTGCGTGCGATCCGCAGGCTTTCGGCGGCGTCATCAGTCTTGATGAGCAGGCGGCTGGTGTGCATGATGACGTCGCCGCCGCCAAGGGCTTCCACCACCGCGTCCACCGTCTGGTTCAAGTAAGCGTCCGCGGCTGTTTCGGTTGCGGCGGCAAGTAGTTTATCGACGTCGATTTCCACGATGCGTGCCGCGCTGTGCTGCTCTGTGAGGGCCTTGAGCTGGCGGGTGGTGACGCCCACGTGGGAACCGACCACAATGAGGCCGCCTGCCTCGGAAGGCGTGTTGCCCGCATAGGCCTCGGCGCCGCTGAGCTCGGTGCGGATTTCCTGGCCGATCCGGGCACGTACAAACGGCGGTCCCACGCGGTAGAGGAGCTTCTTGCCGCGGCGTTCGGCTTCTTCCAGGCCCAGGGACAGGGCGCGGAGGTCGTTTTCGGTGACGATGTCGGCCACGATCGGGGTGGAGTCCGTGGCGGGCGTGATGGCATTGGCGATGGCGTTGGCGCTGATGGCCGCACCCACAGCGGGGTCGCCGTCGGGGTTCTGTGCCGTGCCTGCGCTGGCAGCCCCGGCGCGGATGATGTTCAGGTCCAGCACGATCACGGATTCCGCGGCGAAGCGGCCCTTGGACTTCTCTTCCACGTACTTGGCCAGCTCGGAGTTGACGTAACCGAAGCTTGCGTCTTTGGCGAACTCAGTCTCGGCCACGGGGGTGAGCTTGCCTGCGTCCTCGCCGGTGCCGCGGGTGTAGTGAACGCCGCCGATGGTCACGCGGCCGGCATCGGGGAACGCCGGAACCAGGACAACGCCGTCGGTTTTTTCTCCGCTGACGTCGGCCACCGTGGCGGCGATGACGTCAGGTTCCAGCGGGTAGTGGCCGCGGAGGGTGGAATCGCTGCGGCTCACAAAACCGAGGCGGAGGCTGGAGCCGGGCGTGGTGTCACCGTAGCCGGCGGCGGCCAAGGCGTTGCGGACTACCTCTTCGTTCCGGGCGGCAGCTTCTGCAGGGTCCAGGCTCCGGGTGTTGGTCAGTACATACACGGCCGGCTTCGACTGGCCAAAGGCCCAAACGAAATCCTCAACGTCCCAGCGGGTGAGCACTGGCAGATCAGCAACTGACTGCGTTCCGGTGGGGTCGTCGTCGAGCACTACCAGCATGCGGGGGCTCTCCGCGCTGGCAGCGGCGACTGCGTTGGCCACGAGCCCGGCGGGAATCCGGACTTCGGCCGGAAAGTTGGCCAGGAGATTTGCTTCAAGCGTCACTGTGCACTCCATTGTGAGGAAATCTGTTGTCTTGAGAGTGTCTGTAAGATGTCTGACATATTACAATTGAAACAGTGTGGCACAGGACATACAAACGCGCAAGTAGACTTGTCAGACATCTGGCGACGGCGGCAAGGGGGAAAGATGGCACGGAAATCACTGGTGGGCGTTGTGGCAGACGCACTCCTGGACCGGATCATTGCCGGCGACTTCCCGCCGGGCTCCAGCGTCCCGGGAGAGCTTGAGCTGAGCGCCAAGCACGAAGTGAGCCGGATGACCGTCCGTGAGGCCATGAAAACCTTGGAGGCGCAACGTATCCTCAGCGTCGAACGTGGACGCGGGACGTTCGTTAACCCACTCAACCGCTGGTCTTCATTGGAAGCTGTGCTCCGTGCCGCGTCGGAAGGCCAGAACGAAGCCGCAGCCTCCGTTCAGCTCATCGAACTCCGCAGGATGTTGGAGACCGGGGCATGTGAACTCGCCGCCACCCGGATCAGCGACACGGATATCCAAGCACTGTTCGCCCACGTCGCTGCGATGCGGAAGGCCCATGAAATCAACGATGTGGCAGCGTTCGTGGCGTCCGACCTCGCGTTCCACTACCTGATCCTGCGGGCTTCAGAAAACGTTTTTGTGGCCGTCCTCTTCGAACCGCTGCACCGCTTGCTGGAAAAACGCCGCGCGGAAACGTCGGCCGTGCCCACCATCCAGGAACACGCAATCGGCCACCACCAGAACATCGCCGAGGCGCTGGAATCACGCGACTCCGCACGGGCGCGGGGCGCCATGGACGCCCACATGCAGCAGACCCTGGACGACCTCAAGGCCCTGGTCCTCGACGCACCCTGATCCCTCGCGGCACGATGTCCCCTTCGCAGCTCCGTGCCATCCTCTGGCCACACTCCCCGAGATGCCACTAGTGTTCAAGGACGGCCCGCAACCGGGAATCGAAGGCGATCACTAGGAGCGAAGTTGTCCAATCACACCTACAGCATTACTGAAATTGTTGGCACGTCCGAAGAAGGCGTCGACGCGGCAGTCCGCAACGGCATCGCCGAAGCCAGCAAGACCCTACGCAACCTTGACTGGTTCGAGGTGAAGGAAATCCGCGGCCACCTCGAGGACGGCAAAGTCGCAGACTGGCAGGTCCGCGTCAAGCTGGGTTTCCGGCACGAAGGCTGAGCCTCACTGCATTAACTGACGGGCATCATTGATGGCCGCGCCCCCGGGCGCGGCCATCAGCGTTTGTTCAGCCACCGGCATGGTTGCTGACGGTGGACGCGAAAATGCATAGGCTCGTCCCAGCACCATTTCCGAAAACGGTTTCCGCGGCAAGCCGAGCGCGCCGGAAACCAACCTTTCAGCAACAAAGGAGTCTCCCTTATGACTGACATCTCGCTGAACAACGGCGTCACCGTCCCACAGCTTGGGTTCGGTGTCTTCCAGGTGCCGCCGGAAGACACACAGCGGATCGTTGAGGATGCCCTTGCAGCCGGCTACCGCCATATCGACACCGCGGCCGCGTACCGCAACGAGGCCGGCGTGGGTGCGGCGCTCGCAGCCTCGGGCATTCCGCGCGAAGACCTCTTCATCACCACCAAGCTCCGCAATGGTGACCAGGGCCGCGCCAAGGATGCCTACCGGGACAGCCTCCAGGCGCTGGGCCTTGATTTTGTGGACCTCTACCTCATCCACTGGCCCGTTCCGTCCCAGGAGCTCTACGTGCAGGCATGGAAGGAGATGGAGCGCCTCTACGCCGGCAAGGAGATCCGGGCTATCGGCGTCTCCAACTTCCTCGCTGACCACCTGGACACGCTGCTGGCATCCAGTGACGTTGTTCCCGCCGTGAACCAGATCGAGCTGCACCCCAGCTACCAGCAGGCCGAGCTGGCCTCGAAAGGCCGTGCCCTCGGCATCGCTGTGGAAGCCTACAGCCCGCTGGGCCAGGGTGGCGACCTGAAGGGAAACGCAGTCACCGCCGTCGCCCAGGCCCACGACGCCACCGCCGCCCAGGTGGTCCTCGCCTGGCACCTCGCCGCCGGGACCATCGCCATTCCCAAGTCAGCTGACTCGGCGCGCATGCGTGAGAACTTCGCCGCTTCGTCCCTGACGCTGACCGACAACGAATTCTCCTCGATCACCGCCCTCGAGCGAGGTGCGCGCATCGGTTCGGACCCCGCCGTCGCAGCTTTCTCGCAGCTGTAGATACCCCTGGTTGAGCCTGTCGGAGACCCACGGGCAGGCTCAACCCCTAGTTTGAGGATCCCCCGTGGAGTACACCCATCTTGGCCGTTCCGGATTGAAGGTGTCTCGACTGTGCCTGGGCACCATGAATTTCGGCCCACATACCGACGAAGCCGACGCGCACGCCATTATGGATTCCGCGCTGGACGCCGGCATCAACTTTGTCGACACCGCCAACGTCTATGGCGGATCTGGGCACCGCGGCTGGACTGAGGAGATCATCGGCCGCTGGTTCGCCCGGGGCGGCGAGCGCCGCGAACGGACTGTCCTGGCCACGAAGCTGTACGGCACCATGACGGACCGCCCCAACGAGTCCAGGCTCTCCGCCCTGAATATCCGCCGTGCCCTGGACGCCAGCCTGAAGCGCCTGCAGACGGACTACATCGATGTCTACCAGTTCCACCACATCGACAGGGACTCCCCCTGGGACGAGATCTGGCAGGCCATTCAAGTGGCCGTCCAGCAGGGCAAAATCCTCTATTCGGCCAGCAGCAACTTCGCGGGCTGGCACATCGCGCAGGCACAGGAGGCCGCCCTGCGCCGGAACTACACCGGGCTGGTCAGCGAGCAGTCCATCTACAACCTGTTCCGCCGCGAGGTGGAACGTGAGGTCATTCCCGCCGCACAGCAGTACGGCCTCGGGCTGATCCCGTGGTCGCCGCTGCAGGGCGGGCTTTTGGGCGGCGTGCTGAAGAAGGAACGCGCAGGCGTGCGTCGCGCCGAGGGCCGGGCAGCGGAGACGCTCAAGAACCACCGGGACCAGATCCAGCAATTCGAGGACTTTGCAGACGAACTCGGCCAGGAGCCAGGCGATATCGCCCTGGCCTGGCTGTTGCACCAGCCCGCCGTCACCGCACCGATCGTGGGGCCGCGCACGCAGGAACAGCTCGACGCCGCCGTCCGGGCTTTGGACGTCAGCCTCGACGGGGCAGCGCTGGAGAACCTTGATGGCATCTTCCCGGGGCACCGTCCGGCGCCGGAGGACTACGCGTGGTGAACGTGTTGGGTGCCGAAGCAGGCACCGTGCCACCACGGGACATCCTATTCCTCGGCGGCACCGGAGTGATCAGTGCCGCAACGGCGCAACACGCCGTCGCCCTCGGTCACCGTCCTTAACCGCGGGCAGTCGGGCAAGTCGGCGCCGGACGGTGCGCAGGTACTGACGGCGGACATCCGTGACGCGGTGGGTGTGCGGAGCATGCTGGCGGGACGGACGTTCGACGCCTACCGGCAGGACGATTTCCCGGTCACGGTGGTGCGCCCGTCGCACACTTATGACCGCACACGGGTGGGCTTGGTGGGTGGCTGGACAGACATACACCGCATGCGCACCGGGCAGCCGGTTATGGTGCACGGTGACGGCACGTCGCTTTGGACCGTGACGCACGCCCGGGACTTCGCCAAGGCGTTCGTGGGGCTGCTTGGCAGGCCGCAGGCAGTGGGCGAGAGCTACACCATCACCTCAGACGAGTACCTGCCCTGGGACCAGATCTACCGCCTGTTTGCGCGGGCGGCGGGGGTCTCAGAACCAGAGTTGGTCCACGTGGCCTCGGAAACCATCGCCGCACACAGCGTCCGGTATAGCCCCCACCTCGGGCCCAGCCTCCTCGGCGACCGGGCGCACTCCGTGGTGTTCGACAACTCCAAAATCAAGTCCCTGGTACCCGGTTACACAGCGTCCATCCCGTTCGCGGACGGCGCCCGGGAGATCGTTGACTGGTACGACAGCCATCCCGAACTCCAGGTGGTGGACCAGGAGTTCATGAACCTCAGCGACCGGCTGATCAGCTGGGCGCGCCGCGCGGGCTAGTCTTTATCAACCCACTGCGCCCGCCATTCGGGTGCGTCGAAGGCTTCGCTCCAGTAGGCCGTTTCCTTGGCAATCCTGCCGTCCCGGAATTCGAAGATGAACACTGTCTCGTACTGCGGCCCCTTGTAGTCCAGCAGGGCTTCGGCCACCACGAGGTTCCCGCCGCTTAGCATACGGCGCGGCGTGATGGTGGGAAGTTGCGGGAAGGCGTTGTAGACACCCCGCCGGTTTTCCGCGCCGCGCACCACTTCCCCGGATTGGGGCCAGTGCATCACCGCGTCGTCGTGGAACAGCTCGTCCATCACCTCAATGCGGCGGTCGTTGATGCACGCAATTAGCCGGTTGATCACGTTCTCATTCGCGTTGGACTCAACCACGATGTTGACCTGATTTCTTGACGATTTGACGGACCGCTGGTTCTCGAATTGTCCTCCTGAAGATGGTCCTGCACCACGGGAAACCAAGGCACTTAGAGCGCCGCCCCGCAAGCCTGTGCGGTGCAGCCCCGCTACTCCCGGCCTGGCTGTCCGCTCCCGCCCACGCCATCGGCATCGGCATCGGCATCGGCATCGGCATCGGCATGCAGTCGGCCGACGGTGACAAACTTTCCACCACGTCCCCGGGCACCAATATGATCATCAAGTGGGCCACCCACAGGCCTACTACTCGCCTCGGACATGGACTTCGTAGACGCTCCCCTGCGCGCAGCCTGGCTCCCGGGGAATGTGAAGACGCTCCACCAGGCCCTTGAGGATCTGGTCGAGTCCGGCGCCGTGGCGGGACGTGTAGCCAAGCAGTTGGCAGCTAGCGTGCAGCAGGGGGCCAAGGCAGTGGACGACGGCGATGCCTCCAAAGCGGGACAGGCCATAGCACTCTTCGCGGAGTTCCTCGCCCAGCGAAAGAAACCCGACCAGGTATCCGGCCTGGCCCGGACCGTGCTGGATCATCAGGCCGGAATTATTCTCCGGGCGTTCAAATGCCAGGGAGATGAAATCACGGCAGACTGGTGCCATGACACTCTCACCGCTCATCAAGCTCAATGACGGCAACAGCATCCCGCAGCTAGGGCTCGGCACCTGGCCGCTGGACGACGATCAGGTGGCCACCGCCGTCGTACATGCCGTGGAAGCCGGGTACCGCCACATCGACACCGCGGTGAAGTACGGCAACGAAGAAGGAGTGGGCAACGGCATCAAGGCGAGCGGCGTGGACCGTGGCGAACTGTTTGTCACCACCAAACTCGACGGCCAGTTCCAAGGCCAGGACCGCGCGGCGGCGGGGCTGGAGGGGTCGCTGACACGCATGGGACTGGACTATGTGGACCTCCTGCTGATCCACTGGCCGCTCCCCGCGCGTGATGAGTTCGTCTCGACGTGGAAGACGTTCGAGCGGCTGCAGGCCGAGGGAAAAGTCCGGTCCATCGGCGTCTCCAACTTCAAGCCGGCTCATCTTGAGCGGCTTCTGGCCGAAACTGACGTGGTGCCTGCGGTGAACCAGATCCAGCTGAGTCCGGCGATCAGCCGGGTGGCTGACCGTGAGTTCAATGCCGGACACGGAATCGTCACGGAGTCGTACAGCCCTCTGGGCGGCTCCGGTGCCAGCCTGCTGCGTGCCCCCCTCCTTGCCAAGCTTGGTCAAAAATACGATAAATCGCCGGCTCAGATGGCGTTGCGGTGGCATATTGAGCAGGAACTTGTGGTCATTCCAAAGTCGGGTGACCCAGAGCGGATGCGGGAGAACCTGGACATCTTTGATTTCTCTCTGGATCCGCAGGATCTGGCGGAACTTGCCACCCTGGACGAGGGTCCCACCTCAGGTAACGACTCGGACACGACGGGCCATTGACGGGCCCTGAACTCGCGTTTTACAAGGTTGCGGACTGGCTTAACGAAACTAAGCATGATTAGTATTGGGGCAGAAGGATGAAGCGTCCCGGGATCCGGGTACCTCCTTTATGTAGGAAGTAGGACGACAAAATGGGCTTCTTTGCTTTTCTGATTCTTGGCCTGATTGCCGGCGCGATCGCAAAGGCGATTCTTCCGGGTACGCAGGGTGGCGGATGGATCATCACCCTCATCCTGGGCGTTGTCGGGGCATTCCTCGGCGGCTGGCTCGGCGGACTGCTCTTCAACGCGCCGCTGCAGGATTTCTTTTCGCTGCAGACTTGGCTGCTCGCGATCGGTGGCTCGATTATCGTGCTGCTGGTTTACGGCATGGTCACGAAGCGCAGCGCCCGCGGCTAATGTCATCACCGGTATGAAAACCGGCCCTGGGACAACATCCCTGGGCCGGTTTTCTTTCCTCCGGCCAAGCGGCTGGGGACTGACACCCTTCTCAACGAGCAGGAGTTCATCATGAAATCTAAACTTCTTTTGGGTATCGGAATCGCGGCAGGCTACGTCCTGGGATCCCGGTCCGGCCGGGCAGCATACGACAAACTCAAGACCCGGGCGGCCGGCATCTGGGACAGCAAGCCTGTCCAGGACAAGGTCAACGCCGCCACCCAGGCCATCAAGGAAAAGGCTCCTGACGTGGCGGACCAGCTAGGTGAAACCGCCCGCCGGGCAAGCACCGTAATCGGGTCGGCCATGCACCGTGACAGCGCGGCCAATAACGGCAACGCAAAAACGTCCGACGTCGGCGCCTCCACTGGTGCGCCCGGAACCGCCGGCAACCACGCCCCGGCGCACAGCACCCACCCCGAAACGGTGAATCTGGGGACCTCGGATGTTGAATCCGACCCTGCGCTGAACGACGCTCATGGCCAGGACTGGTCCGATGAGGGGGGCGCCACTCCAGCCGGTGCAGCCACGAACGTCGACCCCCGGCGGGAATGACCGCTCGCGTTCCTGCCGGAACGTGACGGCTCGGCCGCGGTGTGACACCGGGCCCCGCGGGAACTGTGCTAAAACTGATTGACCTTGCTGGCCGTCGCGATCCTTGGGGGACGCGGCGGCCAG
Organism: Arthrobacter sp. UYEF21; assembly: GCF_040546085.1. Lineage (NCBI taxonomy): Bacteria > Bacillati > Actinomycetota > Actinomycetes > Micrococcales > Micrococcaceae > Arthrobacter > Arthrobacter sp. UYEF21. The sequence goes on along the minus strand of NZ_JBEPNF010000004.1, from coordinate 212,607 downwards.
CGGCGTCTTAGGTGATGGCAACCAACCGTGGCTGGCGTGGCCAGCGGGCTATTCGGGAGTACAGATGAGCACTTCAGGCAGCATCCCCGCCGCACCTGCGGGCTGGTACCCCGATCCGGCCGGGACGGGCCGGCTCCGCTGGTGGGACGGCTATGCGTGGACGGATCAGTTCAGCACGCCTTACCAGCAGGGCGCGTATGCCGGGCAGTATACGGCGAGCCCGTATGCAGCAGGCCCGTATGCGAATGCCCCGGCAGCAGTTCAGCGTCCGTTCATCAGCCGGGACGCTCCGGTCTACAACGCACTGATCTGGGCCATCACGCTACTCCCGCTGATCTCCACGCTGCTTTTGCTGCTCTGGACCCCGGAGCTTCGGTTTATTACCTTCGGACGGCAGCAGACGCCCACCTTGGACCCTATGTCGATCTTCACTCCCGGCTATTTCATGCTCGTTTTCTCGGGCTTCGTGGCGTATGCGGCGTCCGTGTTGCTTGCCTACTTTGACTCCGAAGGGCTTAAACGCATTGGTGTCGTCAGGCCGTTCCATTGGGCCTGGAGCTTCCTCAGCAGCGCGGTGTACGTCATTGGCCGCTCAGTGATCACGTCCAAGGTCGCTCGGGGGCGCGGGCTGGTCCCCATCTGGGTACTGATCGGCGTCGTTGTCCTCAACATCGTGGTGACGAACATCAAAATGACGGCACTGATGTCGTCGCTGATGGGCACCATTCCGGCCTGACCAGCCCCGTCTCTTCAGCGTGCCCTGCGATTCACGCTGGTCACGGCGACCGACGGTCAGGAGATCTTGCCCCCGGAGACCAGCCGCTTGACCCCGGAGCCAATCAATGTTTTCTGAGCGCCCACCGCCTCAGGCGGCCTCGGAATGTTCGACGGCGGCCGTAATGTCGTACCCTCGCGGCAGAGTATTCCTCTGGAGGCTTTGACGGATCAGCTTGCTGGGCATGGCGGTATTTCCACCGTGCCCATGCCCGCCGGGCTCGTTGCCGTGATCGCTGCGGTCAATGCCGCGGCCGCCGCCGCTCCTGACCAGCTGGCCAAGGCCTGCTACGTCGAGGCCGCCGATTTCGCCGGGCTCGTCGAAGATCTCTCCCGGTCCGTGGACTATCTCCAGATCCTGTCCGCCGGGGCCGTGGACCGCACCCGGACCCAGGCCATCACCAACGCCGCAACCACACGGGCCACCAAATCGTGGACCACCGGCTGGGACAACGGCACCGAAACCCTCAACGAAACCGACACCGGCTGGCCGGCCGGCACCACCACCGACTCCGCCGGCGCCGAAGCCGGCGTCGAAGACGTGCGTTCCGCCGCATGCCCGCAGCACATGCCAGGCTCACCGGCAGATGACGGCTGCAAGACCACCGCCGAGTTCCTCCGCCTCAGGCTCCGGATCGGGCTCAGCGAAGCCCGCCGCCGACTCCACCTCGCAGAGGCCATCCTTCCCGACACCACCCTCACCGGAGACCCGGTCCCACCGGCCCGCGAACACCTCGCCGCAGCCTTCTCCCCTGCCACCACCACAGACCCCGGCGCCGACCCCAGTACCGACGCCAGCAACCCATACGAGTGCCCGGCAGGTTCCGGACCGGCGCTCGCGTCCCGGACCGGGACCATCATCAGCGCCACCCTGGACCGCCTCAAACACCACACCACCGCCGAAAACATGGACCGGATCGAACACGACCTCACCCGCACCGCCGCCACCGCGGACCCCGACTTCGTCGCCCGCGTCGGCCGCCGCTGGGCCGACACCATCAACGCCGACGGCACCGAACCCACCGAAGAAGCCCTCCGCCACACCCAAGGCGCGTTCATCCGCAAACCCCGCCACGGCCTGCACCACCTCGAAATCTTCGCCACCACCGACCAATACGAACACTTCGCCACCATCATGAACGCCGCCACCAACCCCCGCACACACCAACCCACAGGCGAACCCCGCAACCAGGCAGGGCACCACGACGTATGGCAGGAGAACAACCTCGACCTGGACCGGCGGACCCGTTCCCAAAAACAGCTCGACGGCATCATCACCGCCTTCAAAGCAGCCCTGTCCACCAACAAACTGCCCACCGCCGGCGCAAACCGCCCCCAAATCCTCGCCACCATCAACTACCAGGACCTCCTTCCCCACCTGCCAGCCCCGCGAACGAGCACAAGCACAGCCACCGGCCCAGAAAGGGACACGGGCACGGGCACGGGGAACTACATCTTCACCGGGCCCGTCGCCGCCGCCACCATCCGCAAACTCGCATGCGACGCCGACATCATCCCCGCCCTCCTGGGCACCCACGGCGAAATCCTCGACCTCGGCCGCAAAACCCGGCTCTTCACCCCCGCCCAACGCCTCGCCCTCACCGCCCGCGACCAAGGCTGCACGTTCCCCAACTGCACCATCCCCGCCCCCTGGTGCGAAGCCCACCACATCACTCACTGGTCACAAAACGGCCCCACCAACACCGACAACGGCGCCCTCCTCTGCTCCCACCACCACCACCTCATCCACAAAGAAAAATGGACCATCCACACCCGCAACAACACCCCCTGGTTCACACCCCCACGCCACATCGACCCCACCCAAAAACCCCAACAAAACCACTACTTCAAACCACCCCCACCACCCCAACGCGAATAAACTTCGGATGAACGCGGATGCTGATCGCAGGACAGTCCGCCCATTACACGACGGGACCGCCGGTCACATGGACAGCGCGGTCGGACCGGGAAAGCCCCTAATAGGCGAGGATTGCGTGCTCTAGTCTGCCCGGCCGACTACAACGGTGCCGTCGAGATAGTCCGACCGGACGGTGCGGACCACCAGCCCTGCCGATGCCATAAGCGATGCCGTGCGGCCGGCCTGGCGCTCGCTCGTTTCAATAATGAGATGCCCACCGGCCTGCAGCCAGGCCCCCGCCCCTGCGGCAATACGGCGATGGAGCTCGAGGCCGTCCGCGCCGCCGTCGAGCGACAACATTGGCTCATAGTCCCGTGCTTCCCGCGGCATGGTGGCAATCTCGGGTGTAGGAACATAGGGGGCGTTCGCGGTCAGTATTGAGATCTTCCCTCTGAGGACGGGCGGAAGCGCGTCGTAAAGATCGCCCAGGTAAACCTCCCCACCCACCTTGGCAACGTTCCGGCGTGCACACGCCACAGCGGCCGGATCAATATCCGCGGCATAGAGTTCAAGCCCGGGGATCCGGGATGCGATGACAGCACCTGCTGCACCGGATCCGCAACAAAGATCAACCACGACGGCGGGGCGGGCACCATCACGCCTCGCCCGCGGCAGGGGTGTCGACAGCAGTGAAACGGCCTCGTTGACGAGTAGTTCGGTCCGGCGGCGCGGAACAAAGACCCCGGCGTCGAGCTCAATCCTCAGACCACCGAACCCGGCCCAGCCGAGGATGTGCTCAAGCGGATAGCCGGCGATGCGACGCTCCACCGTGGCTGCGACTTCTGCCGGGGAGCACCCGTTAGCCGCGAGCAGCCGGGCCTCCTCCTCCGCAAAAACACACCCTGCGGAACGAAGGCGCGCTGCGATCCCGGCAATGGATTCAAAGCACGTGCCGGAGCCTGACAAAGGAGCCTCTTTTCATTGCACCGACCGAAGTAAAACGTAGGGCGCGGGAACATGGTGAACTGCCCAATAAAGCTCCCGCCACGAACCTCATAGTATGCGCACATTAGCTGCTTGAAATTGGTCTCAAAAGACTGGATTTACTCGGTGCATGCGCTTAGTTTGGGCGTGGTGCGCTCGGCGATCGCTGGGATCGCCGGGACCAACCGCAATTGCCGATCGGCAAGTCGTCCACCGAATCGCAGTCCCGCAACACCCTGTAAAGCATCGCCGCAACCAGGAAGGACTCCTGACGTAAATTCACGCATCCCAAGGGGCACCACCCCATACCTCGACAGTCCTTTAGATACCCGAACGACGCCGAATCCTCCCGCGCTGCTTCGCACCGCACTGTCCCGCGGCACACAGTCAGGCAGTGCCCCGCAAGCGAACCGCGCACGGTGACGGTGGGCCAGGCGCCACAGCCCGACTGTGTGACTGTGGCGGGGTCGTTCAACAGCGAACTGGGATGCCCGGCAGACTGGGACCCCGCCTGCCCAACCGCGTCACTCACACTCGACCCGGCCGATAACGTCTGGCGCCTCACCGCCGAAAATCTGCCTCCCGGGCAGTACGAATACAAGGTCGCCCTCAACGGCACCTGGGGTGTGAACTACGGCGCGGACGGGGCCCTCAACGGCAACAACATCGTCCTGGACCACCCGGGCGGGCCCGCGACCTTCCGCTACGACCACCGGACGCGTATGATCACTGCCGGCTAGGGCTCCTTCCTCCCCCAAACAACAACGCGGGGTCACTTTCCGCCCAATCCGGAGTCTCGGAAGGGCTAAAAGTGACCCCTCGTTGTTTGTGCTCAACCGCGCAGCGACTCCGAAACCGCGGCCAGGAGGGAGTTGAACCTGGCGTTGCGGGGAAGGTCGTCAAGGTATACCGGATTGCCGTCCGGGTCCCCCAGCGGGACCTGCCAGTTCGGATAGAGCGACTCCGTGGTGCCGGGCTGGTTCTGCACGCGCCGCTCCCCCACCGCGTCGACGAGTGCGACGCCGAGCAGCACCGACGGCGTCTGGGCCAGCAGGCGGTGCAGCGCCTCGATGGTGCGCTCCTCGCTGTCGTGGCGGCCAGTCCCACTCTCGGGCAGCAGCCCGCGTTCCCGCACCAGCCCCATCATCTTCTCCAGCGTGGCCACATGTTCGGCCCGCTCTTCAGCCTCGGTGCGTTCCAGCAGCCCCAGCCTGCTGCGGAGTGCCACGTGGTCGCCCGCAAGGTAACCGGCAGTGGGCGGCAGGTCGTGGGTGTTGACGCTGGCGAGCGCCTGCGTGCGGTAACGCTCGGGCGGCAGCGGGGAGTCGCCATCGTTCTCGAACCAAAGGATGGATGTGCCCAGGACGCCGCGGGCAGCAAGGTAGTCACGCACCCACGGCTCGAAGGTTCCCAGATCCTCGCCGATCACCACGGCGCCGGCACGCTGGGCCTCCAGCGCCAGGATGCCGATCAGTGCGTCGTGGTCGTACGTGACGTAGGCGCCGTCGCGCGGCGAGTTGCCCGCCGGCACCCACCAGAGGCGGAACAAGCCCAGCACGTGGTCCACGCGGATGCCGCCCGCGTGCCGGAGTACGGTGGCGAGCATGTTGCGGAATGGCGCGTACCCGGCCTCGGCCAGGCGGGAGGGGTGCCACGGCGGCTGGTTCCAGTCCTGGCCCAGCTGGTTGTACATGTCCGGCGGCGCCCCCACACTGATCCCGGGCGCCAGCACGTGGCGGAGGGTCCAGGCGTCGGCGCTGCTCAAGTCGACGCCGACAGCGAGGTCGTGCACCACGCCGAGCCGCATCCCGGCCCGTCGGGCGGCCAGCTGCGCGTTCTCGAGCTGCTCGTCGCAGATCCACTGCAGCCAGCGATGGAAATCGATCCGGTCCGCAAGCTTGCCGCGCAGGGCTTCCGCCTCATCGGACCCAAGCGCACAGTCCGGGTCCGTCCACAGCGGATCCTCCGGCGCGAGGTCCTCCCGGATGGCGGACCAGAGCGCAAAGTCGTCCAGCCCGCGGCCTGAGATCCGGCAGAATGCGTCGAAGGCCGCCTGCCGCGCCGGCGAGCGCCGTGCGTGATACAGCAGTTCCAGAGCCTGGAGTTTGGCCGCGAAAACGGCGTTCCGGTCCAACCGCGCACCGTCCGCATTCAGGCCCTGGACCTGTTCCTGGAGCCGGTCAATCGTGGCACGCTTCCGCGGCTTCAGGTACGGGAGTTCCGGGATGGCTTCCACCCGAATGTACAGCGGGTTGAAGAAGCGGCGCGTGGACGGCGAATACGGCGACGGCTGGACAGGAGGGACCGGCTCCGCGGCGTGCAGGGGGTTGACCAGGACATAGTCCGCACCCCGCTCACCACTAAGGGCCGCCAGGTCCGCGAGGTCGGCGAAGTCACCGATCCCCCACGAACGCTTCGACCGCACTGAGTACAGTTGCGTGGCCAGTCCCCACCCACGGCGATCCACGAGGGAATCGGCGGTAGTAAGCCGCGCCGGGACCACCACCAGCGCACATTCGGCTGTGACGCCGTCGGACTCGGCATGCAGGGTGTGCCAGCCCAGCGGCAGCCCCGCCGGCACCTCGAAGGTGGCCCGCCCGGTGGGCACGCCTTCCACATCCTGCGGCGGGACCCAGACGTCCTGCTGGACCGCGTCCACCGGCTCACCCGCCCCGGATTCCAGTTCAACGGTCAGGCGAGCGGTGGAACCGTCCCGGACATGGACCGAAACCAGTGTGGTTTCACCCTGTTGAATCACGACGGCGGGCGGCAGCATCCGCCGCCACGGCGCCAGCTCCGCCTCGGCCTGGGCAGCTTCGATCAGTTCGTTCGTGTGGGCCTGAACGCCCAGGGCCGCCAGGACCTTGACCAGGGTGTCGGGTGCGACGCTGTACTGCAGTCCGTCAAAGCCCCAGAACGTTGTGCCCACGCCGTGCGCGTCAGCCAGGCGGTGGAGGAGTTCCTGGTCCACATGCCCATGACGGGCTGCATCGCTGTCGCCTGGCGGAAACGGCGTTCCGGAGAATCGAGCGTGCTGCTGGTCTGGAGCCTTCATGGATGTCCGCCTCGTCTGGTGTGATGGGCCTGAACTTACATTGCGTCCTGTTCGACCGGGGGCTTCCTCGCTCCCGGACAACTGTCGGTTCCGATTATTGCAGGAGGACACTGTTTGCCCGGCCAGCGCCCATGCCGGGTCCGTAACCTGCCGGCAGGCAGCACCAGGCTGGGCAGGTGACCTAAACGCAGGCAGGAAGCCCCGGGCGGCGGCGATTCTGCCGGCCGCCCGGGAAAGCGTCAGCGCGCCGCGAGGGAATTCAGGGTGTCCCGGATGCCGTTCAGCGCAGGATCCCGGAGGGACATAAATACCGGTTTCAGCAATGGCTGGAGAATCTTCGCTGGTCCCTTGACGCTGAATTCAGCTGTGTACTTGATCAGCGAACCCTCAGGGGCCGGGCTGACATCGATGGAATCGAACGCGGTGACCGTTTTGTTCTCGCCGCGGAGCTTGATGTGGCGGTCGGTCAGCTCAATGACCTCGTATTCCAGGGACTGGCGCTTCCCCCGGAATTCGGATTCGGCGTGGTACCGGTGGCCCACGGCCACGGGTCCGGCTGTCAGCTTGTCCATTACGGGAGTGCTGGGATCCCACTCGCTTGCATTCTCGAACTCGGAGAGGAACGCAAATGCCTTGGCGGGAGAGAGTTTTGATTCCACGGTGCCGCTGACTGTGATCATCCATCCAGTGTAGGCACCGGTAGGATTCTTGCGGCGTGTCCCTCGGCCCGCCAACGAACCCGGCAACTGGTGGCAAGGACTGATAGTGAAGAAAAAAAGCACCCAGATCAAGCCCCACAGCACGCCTGCGAACAGCACAGCGCAGCAGGACCGGGGACCTTGGCGTGACCGACCGTGGACCAGTTCCTATGGACCGGGTGTCCCAGCGCAGCTGAAGCTCCCCAAGGGTTCGCTCGTGGACTTGATGGACAAGTCAGTGCGCCGCTATGGGTCGAAGACCGCGCTGGAGTTCTTCGGTGCGCGCACCAGCTACCGTGAGCTCGGCAGACAGATCAGCCATGCCGCCGCCGGTCTGAAAAAGCTAGGTGTCACGGCGGGCGACAGGGTTGCCCTGGTCATGCCGAATTGCCCCCAGCACATCGTCGCCTTCCACGCGGTGCTGCGCCTCGGCGCCGTTGTGGTCGAACATAACCCCCTCTATACGGACCGTGAACTGCGCCATCAGTTCGAGGACCACGGAGCGGCCGTCGCGATTGTCTGGGACAAATCAGTGGAGCGCGTCCGCCAACTACCGGCCGACGTCGGGCTGCGCAGCATTGTCTCAGTGGATCTGATCCCGGCGATGCCGTTGCTCCAGCGGCTGGCGCTCCGCCTGCCGGTGCCCGCTGCCCGCAAGGCCCGCGCTGCACTCACCGTCGGCAAGAACCAAGCCAAGGGACCGACTGCTCCCGCCGCACGGCCCGTGGTTCAGTGGCGGGAACTCCTTGAGGCCGGCGAGCTCGGGAAGAAACACCCTCGCCCGTCGGCCCAGGACATCGCCGTCCTGCAGTACACGTCCGGCACCACGGGCATGCCGAAGGGCGCCATGCTCAGCCACGCCAATCTGCAGGCGAACGCCGCGCAGGGCCGGGCCTGGGTACCGGGGCTGAAGGATGGCCGGGAAACTGTTTATGCAGTGCTGCCGATGTTCCACGCCTATGGCCTGACGCTCTGCATGACTTTCGCCTTCAGCATCGGCGCGAAGCTGGTCCTGTTCCCCAAGTTCGACGTCGACCTCGTACTCAAGGCGCATAAGGAGTCCCCCGCGACGTTCCTGCCCGCAGTACCTCCGATCTATGACCGGCTCGCCGCCGCGGCGGCGCAACGCGGCATCGGACTGGAAAGCATCCGCTTCTCCATTTCCGGCGCCATGAACCTGCCAACGTCCACAGTGGAGACCTGGGAGAAAGCGACCGGCGGTTACCTGATTGAGGGCTACGGCCTGACCGAAACCTCCCCGATCGCAATCGGCAACCCGTTCGGCCCGAGCCGGAAGCCCGGCACCGTCGGCGTGCCGTTCCCGCTGACCGACATCCGCGTGGTGGACCCCAAAAACGTGGCGCTGGACCGTGCCCCGGGTGAGGAAGGGGAGCTTCTGATCCGCGGCCCCCAGGTATTCCGCGGCTACTGGAACCGGCCGGAGGAGACCGAGGATGCCCTGCTCGACGGCGGCTGGTTCCGCACCGGCGACATCGTCTCAGTGGACGACGACTATTTCGTCACGATCCGGGACCGGATCAAGGAACTGATCATCACGGGTGGCTTCAACGTCTCACCCAGTGAGGTGGAGGACGTGATAGCCGCTTTCGACGGCGTTGCGGAAGTCTCTGTCGTCGGCTTGCCCCGCCCCGGCGGGGGCGAGGACGTGGTGGCCGCTGTGGTGCCGGTTCCGGGCACCACGATCGATCCTGCCGCCCTCCTGGCCTATGCCCGCGGCCACCTGACCGCATACAAGGTGCCACGCAGGGTGGTGGTGCTCGATTCTCTCCCCCGCTCCCTCATCGGCAAAGTCCTCCGGCGGAAAATCCGCGACAATCTGGTGGCCCGGCCGTGACCCGGCACGCTACTGGTAGCGGCCGTCCTCAGGGCGCCGCTTCGCGGATTTTCAAGACATAGCCCGCCTCCACGCGCTTTTACCCCGCGGAGAATCCGTTCGTGCATGGCACCCAGGGCAAGGGCGTCGTTCAGTCCGAACACGGCGTAGAACGGTACGCGGCGGTATCCCCTGCCGTTCTGCCGCAGACAGCAACCGGGCGGATGAACTCGCAGTCGTTCAGCACGTTCGAAGGCGCATTGAAGGACACCTCGCCACGCGGGCAACATCGTTCATGGTCACTGCCATCGGAGGTCAGCCCTGGGCAGCCTTGGCCGCCGCCTTTGCTGCCTGCTTGCTGGCCCGCACCTTGACGAGAGAGCCAGGATCGACGATATCGGCAACCGACAGGAAAGCGCCCTCCTCGCCGTAGTGGCCTGTGGCCTCGCGCCAGCCGGGCGCCTGCAGCCCGCACTGCTTGCCCAGGAGAGCGAGGAAAATCTTTGCCTTCTGCTCCCCGAAGCCGGGCAGCGCCTGCAGCCGCCGCAGCACCTCCTTGCCGTCGGGGCCGCCCTTGGTCCAGATCAGGGTGGTATCGCCGTCCCAGTCCTGCTCCACCGTCTCGGCAAGTGCCTGGACCCTTGCCGCCATGGAGCCAGGATAGCGGTGGACCGCGGGACGTTCCTTGAACACCTCGACGAATGCCTCCGGTTTGTACGCAGCCACAGCTGCCGGCTCGATCGAGCCGATCCGTGCCCGAATTTTCTCCGGCCCGGCAAAGGCGGATTCCATGGTTACCTGCTGATCCAGCAGCATGCCGGTCAGCAGCGCAAACGCGTCATCAGTGAGCAGTTGGTCGGCGGCCGGGTCACCGGTGATATGCAGTTCCATGGCCCTTATCTTTCCACCTCTGGGTGTTTGCGTCATGGGAGGCTCAGGACTCCGCCGACCGGATCATGAACCAGGGCACTGCTCAGGCCCTCGACCACGGCGTCCGGGGTCAGGGCATCCGCGGCCGAGCGGTTCACGGCGAAGATGATCGCCTCGCCCGTTCGGCGTCGAGCGTTGCCAGGTTTGGGGGTGGTTGTCCGCAAAACCAAGTACTACCTAATCTCAAATACGAGTACCGAATACGCGTTCGCCCGGGACCACGCCCCAACTACCTTCGACTTAGAGCCAAGACCCGCTATGGCACCGGGTCGGATGTCTCACTAGGGGGCGTGAGAAGGAATGAACACTGGACTTACCAGCCACGTTTTCCCGGGTCTTCGGATCCGGGAGTTGAGCGGGGCCGGCGACGAGGAGGTCTTCGAGACCAAGGCCTCTCCCCCAGCCGTCGCCGGCCCTCTGACCGATGGGTTTAGCCCGGCAGCATTCTGGTTCCAGGCAGCTCCTGCAATGCATCCGCGGGCCGCGCCGGCCTGCGAGATCCGGCCATGAAGTACTCCCCTTCGCAGGTTTCCCCGACGCACACGGCTGCGGGCCGGAGGACTATGCGGTCGCACCAAACCCAGCACACGGCCGGTCATCCAACCACGCTTGCAGACCAGGGTGCCGCCCAAATGCAGGCATCGGCCGGAACAGGGAACGGCATGACAGGCACCGCCGGGTTCATCCCCGATTTGGCCACCGGTGCGACAAGCGTTGCGGACTCCCTCGAGATCCTGACCCGGACGGCGGCGGCCACCCTGAACAGGCTTATGGACTCACCGGTCGAATGCTGCCTGTTGCTGAGAAGGGTCAAGAGCGTCCCAGCCACCGCCGGCACAAGCACGCAGGCTGCCGGGCTGGCCCGGTTGGAAGGGGAGGTAGGCGAAGGCCCCCTGACGGAAGCCATTGCCGGCAACGGCACCGTGGCCATGAACCACGTGTCTTCTGACTTCCGGTGGTCACGTTACCGGCCATACCTGCAGGACGCCGGGTTCGGAAGCGTCCTTGGCCTGCGGCTCCGCCTCGATGATGGCGCTGAGGCCGCCCTCGCCTTCTTCGCCCCGGGCGTCCAGGCGTTCCCGCTTCAGGTCATCGCCGAGGCCCGCAATTTCACGGACCTCGCAGCTCGCGGCCTCGGGCTTGTCCTCGAGTTGCAGGCCACCAGCACCCGGGCCTCGGACCTGCAGTCCGCACTTGAAAGCCGGACCTCCATCAACATTGCCTGTGGAGTGATCATGGCGCAGAACAGGTGCTCCTACAACGACGCTATCGCCATCATCGCCAAAGCCTCCAGCCACCGGAACCTCAAGCTGCGCAAGGTGGCCGAGGGCATCTTGGAGAAGCTGCCCGGCGGCGCACCCGGGACCCACTTCGATCACTAGGCCTGGCGGGCGTCGGGCGCGGCCAGCCGCGGGCGTCGTCGCTGGTCAGGGCCATTGCCTCGGCGTTAGTCCTGATACCAACCTGCGTTTACCTGCAGGCCGGAACCCCTGAGCTAAGTTAGCGGTATGTGCGTTCCGAACTGACGGAACGGTAAACGATCGGGTAAAAAATGGTTCAAGTTTATGCGCTAGTTGCCACCGCGGTCCTGGCCGGTTTGGCCGGTTTCCAAGCAGCGCTGATCGCGGGTGCTCCCTTTGGCCATCTGGCCTGGGGCGGCCAGCACAGGGTCTTGCCGCGTAAGCTGCGGATCGGCAGCGTGGTCTCCATAGCCCTGTACGCCGTTTTCGCATACATTGCGCTGGCGAGGGCGGAGGTGGCCGAGCCCCTGGTCGGCCAAACGTTCACGGAAGTGGCCGCCTGGGTGCTCACGGCCTACTTTGCCGTGGGCGTTGTTATGAACGGGATATCGCGCAGCCGGCAGGAGCGGCTGGTCATGACGCCCACGGTGCTGGCCTTGGCGCTGCTCTACCTGGGCCTGTCGCTGAGCTGAACCGGCCGCGCAGCTCTAGCTCCGCCGGTATGTACAGTCCCAGGGCGTCACGGTTCCTTGAAACAAAAAGCAGGCCAGGGGCAATATGCCTCTGGCCTGCTTCGTGGGTGGGCCCTGTGGGGATCGAACCCACGACCCACGGATTAAAAGTCCGATGCTCTACCAACTGAGCTAAAGGCCCCAACTGACGGTCAAAAGACCGATCAGCCCAGTCCATTTCTGGACGATAGATACTCTACCCCACGCATGGGACCGCTTTGGCACGCAGGCATGCGCCGCCGTCCTACGTTCCTGATTCCGCCAGGATCTATGGGCCCCGGCGCCGGCCGCCCTGCCTACGCGGAGTACTCGATTTCCCCCACGGCACAGGAGTAGCGTGGGGGCATGAGCCAGCAAGCAGGACACAGTCATTACGGCGGAGCCAACCGGCATCACAAGCCCAAGCCGTTCGCCCCTATCGACTTTGAGCCGTTCGCCGGCGGCCCGGACCCTGCGCGCGTCTCTGAGGCAGCACACCTTGCTGCCCAGGCTCTGGTTCGCCACGGCCGCGACAGCGACGATCCCGTCATCACCGAACGGCTGGTCAAGCTGACGGATGAACAGGGCCTGGACGCCATCGCGGAGATGTGGGCGGAAAGCCCTGCACGTTCCCTGCCCGGCGCACTCTGGCGGCTGTACGCGCTCCGCGCGGCCACTGTCCAGGATCCGGAGCGGATCTCGGTCTACTTCCGCGCAGGCAAGGACACCGCGCAGGTCTCCCATGTGGTGGCCGGCGCTGCCGAACCGCCGGGCGCCGAGGAAATGCGGACGCTGGCTGACGCCATTCTCTCGGGCGCGTTCGACGGCGAGTTCGACGTCGCGCTGGAACGTTCCGCTGCTTTCTGCCGCGTTGTGGCGCTCGGCCAGGCGACCCTCGCCGATGGTGCTGAGCACACCAATGAGGCCCACGCGAGCAAGCTCACACGCAACTCCCACCAGCTCGTAAAAACAGCTGAGGACCTCGAACACGCCGCGAATGCCTGGCGGCTGGGCGAGCTGGACTGACCCCACCGGCCCGATCTGTCAATGTTGACTTGGGCCAGCCAACGTAGAACACTGAAACTGGTGTCGAACCGCGAAACCCCCGGGCTTCAACATTTAGCCGCCTAGAGCGGCCTACCGCCGAGAGGCGTATCCGGTTCGGCACCATTTTTATGCCTGTTTGGCGGGCGTGGACAGGGGCCGGGTAGAATCAAAACCAGTTGCTGGCCTGCGTCAAGTCACAGTGGGCGGCCCCCGACCCAGTACATCACCCGGAGACCGGTAACCCAACGTGAAGCTGCGCCTTTTCCCCCAGGAACCTGCAGGGCTGACCCTGCTGTCCCAGATGGCCCAGCAAATTGTGCGCGCCAGCGGCACCATGGCCGAGATCCTCGGCGTTCCCGCCAGCGAGCACGCCAAGCTGGTGGACGACATGCATAGCCACGAAGCCAAATCCGCCGAGCTGCACTTCGCCCTGCTGACCCATATGCGCACGAGCTTCGTAAACCCCCTCCCCCGCGAAGACATGTACGCCCTTTCCCGCTACCTCAACGAGGCGCTCGAGAAGCTGGACGGCGCCGCGGAACTCGTTTTCCTGTACAGGCTGGACCGGTTGCCCCGGCGGGCCGCGGACCAGCTGGAGATCATCAGCCGGCAGGCCGAACTCACCGTGGACGCCATGAGGCGGCTCAACAACCTCGATGACCTCGAGGATTACTGGATCGAAATCCTCAGGCTGGCCAAGCGTGCAGAACGGACGCACCGGATCTGGGTGGCGGACATGATCCGGGACATGAAGTGGGCGCAGTACTCGCGTAACCGTGACGTCGCCAACCAGCTCGTAGAAGTCACCAAGGACATGCGCCGGATTGCCACCCAGGTAGGCAGCATCATCGTCAAGGAATCCTGAGGTGACAGCAGTCCTCTTCGGCGCCGTGGTCCTGCTGACCGGGGTGTTTGCTTTCCTCAATGGCTTCAGGGACGTCTCCACCTCCGTGGCACTTGCCGTCCGGACCCGGGCACTCACGCCCACGGTGGGTGTGCTGCTGGCCGCCTTCTTCAACCTTGTGGGCGCCTTGCTTAGCGCCTCCATAGTGGTGTCCGTCAGCCACACGTGGATCCACCTGCCGGAGGGGGTAAGCGGCCTGAGCATCCTGCTGGCCGGCGTGGGCAGCGCCTGCGCGTGGGGCCTGCTGATGTGGTGGCGGGGCATCCCCGCATCCTCCACGCACGCCTTGGTGGGCGGACTTGCCGGCGCCGGACTCGCCAGCCTCGCGGTGGGCGGGATGGGAGTGGGTGGCGTTGACCGGTCCCTAGTGGTCCAGGTGATCCTGCCGCTCCTACTCTCCCCCATCGTCGCCTACATCGGCGCGTACTTGGCGGTCTTCCCTGTCAGCTGGGCGGCCCGTTATGCCCAGCCCAATGTCATCAACCAGCGCTTCCGCCGTGCCCAGGCCATTGCGGCCGGTGCTGTGGCGTTCGGCCACGGCATGCAGGATGGCCAGCGAGTGGGTGCAGTCCTGCTGCTGGCTGTGGTGGGGGCCGGTTATACTGACGGCGACAGTATCCCTGTGTGGGTGGCGCTGGCGTCCGCCATCTTGCTCACTGCCGGAACGCTTTGCGGCGGCTGGCGGATCTCCCACACCATCGGCTACAAGATCACGCGGGTTGATCCGCTGCGCGGTTCCGTAGCCCAGACCTTCAGCGCGATGATGCTGTTCTTTGGTGCCATCGCGCTGCAGGCGCCGCTCTCGACCACCCACACCGTGACATCCGCCGTGCTGGGCGCGGGCGAGAACCAGCACTTCGCGGTGACCAACCGGAAACTTGTCCTGCAGATTCTGGGGCTGTGGGTGCTCACGCCCTTGACGGCCGCAGCCGTCGCCTTCGTGTTCGCGCTGGCGCTCTCACCCCTGGCGGGCGCCTAAGCCCAGCCCTGCAGGTAACCCCTTAAACACAGGATGTTGGTGGGCTATCCGAAGCGGCCGGAAACGTAGTCTTCGGTGGCCTTCTGGGTGGGGTTACTGAAGATGTTCTGGGTGTTCCCGTATTCGATCAGCTTGCCTGGCTTGCCGGTACCGGCGATGTTGAAGAACGCCGTCTTTTCCGAGACGCGGGCCGCCTGCTGCATGTTGTGGGTCACGATCACCACGGTGTACTGGTCCTTGAGCTCATTGATGAGGTCCTCGATGGCCAGAGTGGAGATCGGGTCCAGGGCCGAGCACGGCTCGTCCATGAGGATCACCTGCGGCTGCACGGCGATGGCGCGGGCGATGCAGAGGCGCTGCTGCTGGCCGCCTGACAGGCCCGAGCCCGGCTTCTCCAGCCGGTCCTTGACCTCGTTCCAGAGGTTGGCGCCCAGCAGGGAGCTTTCCACCAGCGCGTCAGCCTCGCCCTTGGAGATCTTTTTGTTGTTCAGCTTCACACCGGCCAGCACGTTGTCGCGGATGGACATGGTGGGGAACGGGTTGGGCCGCTGGAAAACCATGCCGATCTGGGATCGAACGGTCACGGGATCAACACCGGGTCCGTAGAGGTTGTCGCCGTCCAGCAGGACTTCGCCTTCAACGCGGGCGCCGGGCAGCACTTCGTGCATGCGGTTCAGCGTGCGCAGGAAAGTTGACTTGCCACAGCCTGAGGGACCAATGAAGGCCGTCACGGACTTTGCCTCGATGTTGATGCTGACATCCTCCACGGCCAGAAAATCGCCGTAGTACACGTTCAGGTCTTTGACGTCGATGCGCTTAGACATGATGTTCCTTCACTTACTGGGGGTACGGATTGAAGTCTAGGGTTTGGTCGCGAGGACCAAAATGGCCTGCCGAAACTTTTTCAGCGGCCCGTCTTGGGGGCAAAAATCCTGGCGATCAGGCGGGCCCCGAGGTTCAGGACCATCACCAGGATGATCAGCACCAAGGCTGCGCCCCAAGCACGCTGCGACGACGGATCAGGGTTGGCCGGCGAGGTGGGGTTCAGGATCTGGGTATAGATGAACGTTGGCAGGGAAGCCATCCAGCCGCCGAAAACGTTGTTGTTGATGCTGGTGGCGAACCCGGCGGTGACCAGAATGGGGGCGGTCTCACCGATTACGCGGGCGATCGCGAGGGTGACGCCGGACGCAATGCCGGAGATCGCCGTCGGGATAACCACTTTGATGATGGTGCGCCATTTCCGGACACCCAGCGCGTAAGCCGCTTCGCGCAGCTCGTTGGGAACGATCTTCAGCATTTCCTCGCTGGAGCGCACCACCACGGGGATCATCAGCACGGAAAGGGCGACGGCGGCGACGGCGCCGGTTTTGGTGCCGGGCCCCACTACCGCGAAGAAGAACGCGGCGGCGAACAGGCCGGCCACGATGGACGGGATGCCCGTCATTACATCCACGAAGAACGTGATGGCGCGTGCCAGCCTGCCGTCATTGCCGTACTCCACCAGGTAAATGGCGGTCAGCAGTCCGACCGGAACGGAGATGATGGTGGCTACCAACGTGATCTGGACGGTGCCGATCAATGCGTGGTAGATGCCGCCGATCACGGGGGCACCCGCTTCCACGGCCTTGTTGTCATAGGCGCCCGTGACGCCGTTCATGGAGCTGGTGAGGAAGCCCGGGGCGATGAGCCCGGGGATGCCGTTGACCAGCACGGTCCAGATCACCGAGATCAGCGGGAGCAGTGCGATCAGGAACGAACCCACCACCAGGCAGGTGGCCAGCTTGTCCTTGGCCTTGCGGCTGCCCTCCACAATGGCGCTCCAGCTCACCAGGCCGATGGCGAAGAGCAGGGCCGAGACGATCCCCCAGCCAAAGGCGTTGAAACCGATCAGTGCCAGGATCGCGGCGCCGACAATAAGCGCAGCCGCCAGGACCACGTACGGTGCATAGGACGGAAGCTGGCCCTTTGTGAGGGCTGAGCGCTTATTGCGCACCGGAGTAATAGTGGAGGACATTTAGTTGGCTCCCGAGAATTCTTTGTGCCGGCTGATGATCCAGCGGGCGATCATGTTCACGGCAAGCGTGATGAGGAACAGGACCAGGCCGGCGGCGATCAGTGTGCTGACCTTGAGGCCGCTGGCTTCGGGGAAGTTCAGGGCGATTTCCGCGGCAATAGTCTGGTTGCCGGACGTGATCAGGCTGGCGGTCAGGGCACCCGAGGAGAGCACCAGTGCCACGGCCATGGTTTCGCCGAGCGCGCGGCCCAGGCCAAGCATGACGGCGCTGATGATGCCCGGCCGGGCGAACGGCAGCACTGACATCTTGATCATTTCCCAGCGGGTGGCGCCGAGGGCCAGTGCGGCTTCCTCGTGCAGTTTGGGGGTCTGCAGGAAGATTTCGCGGGTCAGGGAGGTGATGATGGGCAGCACCATGACCGAAAGCACGATCCCGGCGGTAAGGATGGTCTTGCCGGTGGCGGAGGCCGGGCCCTGGAAAATGGGCAGCCAGCCCATGTTTTCGGCCAGCCAGTTGTAGGCCGGGGAGATTTCCTTGGCGAGGAACGCTGCACCCCAGGCGCCGTAGATCACCGAGGGGATCGCGGCCAGGAGGTCAACCACGTAGCCCAGGCCGGAGGCGAGCCCGCGCGGGGCATAGTGCGAAATGAACAGCGCCACCCCAATGGCGACCGGCGTGGCTATTACCAGGGCGATGACAGCGGCGATGAGCGTGCCAATGACGATCGGCCAGATGTAAACGAAGAAGCCTGCTCCGCCCTGGATTTCGGCGGCCGGGGCGGTCAGCGCCGGAATGGCCTGGACAACAAGGAACAAAGCAACGCCGAAGAGGATGGCGAGGATGAGGCACCCGGCGGCCAGTGCGGCGCCGGAAAAGATCTTATCCCCGGCGCGGCCTGCGCCCTGGGAACTGCTCAGGGAGGTGGCGGTCATTCCAGACCCTTCGGTTGTTTGGCGGTGCGCAAGAACTAGCTTACAAAGCCAAGTTCCCCACCCCGCCTTTCGGCGTGGCGGGGAACTTGGATCAGGGCTAAGTACTAGGACTTGACCTTGATGGATTCGATGGCCTTGGTGGCCTTCTCGGCGAGGGAGGCCGAGAGCGGTGCAGACTTCGCGGCGTCAGCTGCTGCCTTCTGGCCGGCGTCCGAAACTACGTAGCTTTCGAAAGCCTTGACCAGGTCAACGGTCTCCTGCTTGTCGTAGGTGGAGCAGACGACGTGGTAGGAAACCAGGACGATCGGGTAGGCGCCTGAAGCAGTGGTCTTGCGGTCCAGCTTGATGGCAACGTCGTTGGCGGAGCGGCCTTCGACCGGCTTGCCGGCTTCAACGGCCTTGGCAGCGGCGTCAGCGGAGATCTTGACGAACCCTTCGCCGACCTTGATGGAGGCGGTGCCCAGCTTGCCGCCCACGGCGGAATCATCAGCGTAGGTCACGGCGCCCGGGGTGTCGGTGACGGTCTTGACAACGCCGGAGGTGCCCTTGGCGTTTTCGCCCTGCAGGGTTGCGGGCCAGACGCCGGAAGCCTTGTCGGTCCAGACGTCGGCTGCAGCAGCGGAGAGGTAGTCGGTGAAGTTAGTGGTGGTGCCGGAGTCGTCAGAGCGGTTCACCGGGGTGACCTTCGTGTCCGGGAGGGTGACGCCCGCGTTCAGGGCGGCAATTGCCGGATCGTTCCAGGTGGCGATCTCGCCGCGGAAGATCTTGGCCACGGTGGTGGCGTCAAGCTTCAGCTCGGTGATGCCGGGCAGGTTGAAGGCCACGGCGATCGGGGAGATGTACACCGGGAGGTTGAGGGCGCCGTCGGGGCCGCACTTGGCCTTGGAGCTGGCCAGCTCTTCATCCTTGAGATACGCGTCGGAACCGGCAAACTGGGCCGAACCGTCGATGATGGCCTTGCGGCCTGCGCCCGAGCCGTCCGGGGAGTACTGCACAGTGGCACCGGAGTTGGCGGCTGCGAAGCCTGCCTTCCAGGCGTCCATGGCTGGGCCGGTGGAGGAGGCGCCGATTCCGGTCAGGGTGCCGGTCACTTTGGTGCCGGAAGTCTGGGTGCCGGCAGGCGTGTTGCCCGTGGCGTTGTCTGAACCGCAGGCGGTGAGCGCGAGTGCGCCGGCCGCGATTACAGCGATAGCCGCGTGGCGGCCGAAACGGAATGCCTTCACTAGATGTACCCCTTCCAGGGTTATTCAGTTGCGGGCAGGGCCGGAGGCGGCCTGCAGCGCGATGCGTACGTTTTGTACCTTCATCGAATTTAGGCGCCGCAGGTAACGGGATTGGCGGCCGAGAGTGAACGGAAGGTTAACGAACGTTGGCCATTAGCCAACAAGTGCGACGTCACCATTGCGAAGGTCACACTTTTGGCCGTAGGGGGCCGGGCGGCAAATAGACTGGAGGGCATGGCCGCAGCAGCAGGACTCTCAGCAAGCAGGCGCTTCCTGCGCGGACGGATCCGCACGGGCCTGATCCGGAGCCGGAACTCACTGCTCCCTGCCGTCCAGATGACTGGCTGCGCGGTGGGCGCGTACGCCTTCGCCGAGTACGTCCTGGGCCATTCCGGTCCGCTGTTCGCGGCCACGTCGTCACTGATAGCACTGGGCTTTTCGCGTGACCCACGCCTGCGGCGCGTCATGGAGGTGGGCCTGGGCTGCACCATCGGCATCGCCGTCGGTGATTTGCTCCTGCACTGGCTGGGCAGCGGCATCTGGCAGGCCGCCGTCGTACTTCTGTTCTCCATCCTGTTGGCCCGGTTCCTGGACAGCGGCACCATCTTCGCCACGCAGCTGGGGCTGCAATCGCTGCTGGTGGTCCTGCTGCCGGCGCCGGCCGGCGGGCCGTTCACGCGCAGCCTGGACGCCGTGGTGGGGGGCCTCTTCGCCCTGCTGGTTACGGTCCTGATCCCGAAAGATCCGCGCCGGGAGCCCCGCAGCGACGTTCGGAAAATCCTGCACGAACTCTCCGAGGTGCTGCGCGAATGTGCCGTGGCCCTGACGGAAAGTGATTCCACCCGCGCCTGGCATGCCCTAGTCCGCGGCCGCAATGGCCAGCCCCTGGTGGACCGCATGAGGCAGTCGCTGCGCTCATCGAACGAAGTGGCCACCCTGTCGCCCGCCCACCGACGGCACCGCGATGAGCTGGACCGGCTGGAACAGTCCCTGGACTTCATCGACCTGGCGCTCCGCAACAGCCGTGTCTTCGCACGGCGGCTGACCAGCGCCATCAACCACACGGCGCTGTCCGACGAAGCTACCGAGAACATCTCCGACGTCCTGATAGAAACCGCCGCAGCGATTGATGAGCTGTCGTTGGGCCTGGCAGAAACGCACGACGGCGTGCGCCGCGCCCATCTCCGCACCGCCAGGCACGAACTAAGCGAGATTGCGTTGCGGCTGCATCCCAAACTGCTGGAGGTCCAGCTTTTGGAGGGTGAGACAGTAGTGATGCTGTTCCGTCCGCTCATGGTGGACCTGCTGGAGGCCGCCGGCATGGATTCGCGCGAGGCCCGGGACGTGCTGCCCGGCCTGTAGCCTGCCCCGGTGGGGACTTGCGAGTATAGGGCGCCGACGGGGAATGTCCGCCCCCACGGTTAAGGTGGAACGCATGGCAACAAAGACTTCCCGCGCCGCCAAGGCGCCCGCATACAAGTGCGCCGAATGCGGCTGGACCACAGTTAAGTGGGTGGGGCGCTGCGGTGAGTGCCAGGCGTGGGGCACCGTTGAAGAAACGGGCGCCGCGGTTGCGCGTACGACGGCGGCCACAACGGTTGTGGAGCCGGCGCGCCGGATTGCCGAGGTGGACGCCACGACCGCGGCTTTCCTGCCCACCGGCGTGGACGAACTGGACCGCGTCCTGGGCGGCGGACTGGTCCCCGGCGCAGTCATCCTGCTGGCCGGCGAGCCGGGCGTGGGCAAGTCCACGCTGCTGCTGGATGTCGCCGCGAAGTTCGCCCGGACCGCGCAGGACGTCCTGTACGTGACCGGCGAGGAGTCCGCCGCGCAGGTGAAGCTGCGCGCCGAGCGGATCGACGCCGTCGCCGATTCCCTGTACCTGTCAGCGGAAACGGACCTGGGGCAGGCTCTGGGACAGGTCGAAAAGATCGAGCCGCGGCTGCTCATTGTGGATTCGGTCCAGACCCTCAGCAGCGCGGACGTGGACGGCAGTGCCGGCGGCGTGTCCCAGGTGCGTGAGGTGGCAGCGTCCATCATCGCGGCGGCCAAACGGCGCAACATGACCACGCTGCTGGTGGGGCATGTGACCAAAGATGGGTCCATTGCAGGGCCACGGCTGCTGGAACATCTCGTGGACGTGGTGTGCCAGTTCGAAGGTGAACGCCATTCCCGGCTCCGGATGCTGCGCGCGGTGAAGAACCGGTACGGGCCCACGGACGACGTCGGCTGTTTTGACCTGAACGAGAACGGAATTGAAGGGCTCACGGACCCCAGCGGGCTGTTCGTCAGCCGCACCAAGGAGCCTGTGTCCGGCACCTGCATCACCGTGACCATGGAAGGCCGGCGGCCCTTGCTGGCCGAAGTGCAGTCGCTGCTGGCCGAGAGCCCCAACTCGCAGCCCCGCCGCGCCACCAGCGGGCTGGACAGTTCCCGGGTGTCCATGCTGTTGGCCGTCCTGCAGCAGCGTGCCGGTTGCCTGCTGCACAAGGACGACTCCTACGTGGCCACGGTGGGCGGCGTGAAGCTCAGCGAACCCGCCACGGACCTCGCTATTGCATTGGCAGTGGCTTCGGCCAAGGCCCGCAAGCCCCTGCCCATCCGGCTGATCGCGTTCGGTGAAGTGGGCCTGGCCGGTGAGGTGCGTCCTGTGCCAGGCATCAACCAGCGCATCCAGGAGGCCCACCGCTTGGGCTTCACGCACGCCGTGGTGCCGGCCAGCCATAACGGGCCTGGCCCCGTCCCGGCGGGCTTCTCCGTGCGGGAAGTGGAGCACCTGACGGAGGCGCTGAGCCTGCTGATCGGCTAGGCCGTCGGACGGTCGGGCCTATGCGGCAGGCAGGCCGGCGACGAGGGCGCATTGTTCCTAGTACCACCCTGCCCATGGCGTGTGGACGAACTCTTCCGGCTGGTTGCGTTCGTGGGCAGGCGTGACGGCGTGGTTGTGGTTTTCGTGTTTGGCTGCCGTCATGGTGCCTCCTTGAATGGGCACAGGCCGATTACGGCGTCGTCCGCTCCCCCATCGACGGCGCCCGGGACAGGAGCTGTTGAATGGTGGTTCCGATTAAAACTTGTTGCGGGGCTTGAAGCTCTTGGCGCCGGCGAACCAGCCAGATTCGGGGGAATCGCCCGAGTTGTCCCAGGGCGCACCTTCACCGAGCGGCTGCGACGGTCAGCTCCCCGTAATCACCAGCGCAACGCTGTGTCCGCCGAAGCCGAAGGCGTTTACGAGTCCGGCGGGGGCTGAACCGGACGGCAGCGTGCGGGAGTTTTCGGTGACGACGTTCAGGTTCACTTCGGGATCCAGCGCCTCGATGTTCACCGTGCCCGGCAGCTGGGCGGCCTGCAGGGCCTGGACCACCACCACGGCGGCGAGTGCACCGGCACCGCCCAGCAGGTGGCCGGTGTGGCCCTTGGTAGAGGTCACCGGCACGTCAGCGCCGAAGATGGCGTTGATGGCCTGCGCTTCCAGCCGGTCCCCTACCGGCGTGGAGGTGGCGTGGGCGTGGATGAATCCGATGTCCGAAGCCTGCAATCCAGCCGAGGCCAGGGCCTTTTGCATGACGCGCTGCTGCATGGCCGGATCCGCCGCCACGATGTCGTTGGCATCGGAGGTGACCGCTCCGCCTGCTACTGCGCCGAGGACGGCGGCGCCGCGTGCCCGGGCATGCGCCTCACTCTCAAGCACCACAATCCCGGCGCCTTCAGCGAGGACAAAACCGTCGCGGCCGGCGTCGAACGGGCGGGATGCCCGCTGGGGCTCATCGTTGCGCGTGGACAAGGCGCGGATCTGGGAAAACCCGGTGATCACCAGGTCGTTCACGGAGGCGTCCACACCGCCGGCAATGACGACGTCGGCCGCTCCCGAACGGATCATTTCGGCGCCTTGGACAATGGCTTCGGCGCCGGACGCGCACGCGCTGACCGGTGTGCGGGCTCCGCCGCGGGCGCCAAGGTCAATGGACACCCAGGCTGCCGGGCCGTTGACCATCAGGCGGGTAAGGGTGTGCGGCGAAACGCGGCGGGGGCCGCCGCTCGCGAGTGCCCGGTCCTGCTCCAAAGTGGAGCCCAGGCCGCCGTAGGCAGAGCCGATCACCACGGCAAACCGCTCAGGGTCCACGTCCGGCGCGCCGGCCTGGTGCCAGGCTTCGCGGGCAGCCACCAGCGCCAGCTGGCCACACCGGTCCATCCGCTTGAGCTCGCGGGTGGTGAGGTGCTCGGACATGTCGGCAGCGACCTGCCCGGCCATCCGCACGGGCAGCTGCGCCGCCCAGTCAGCATCCAGCGCGGCGATCCCGGATTTCCCGGTCACGAGGCCGGACCAGGTCTCGGCCGCGGTGGAGCCGAGCGGATTGATGGTGCCGACGCCGGTGATCAGCGCGCGTGGGTGGACTGCAGTCATTGGACTCTACTTCGCGGGATTGTGGGTGCCGATGGGCATGAGGGTCAGATCGGGGTGGTTCTTCTCGATCCGGCGGAGGGCCCAGACGTCGTTGAACAAGGCGAGGTATTCGCCGTCGGACCTCAACAGCACCTCGGCGCCCGGCACGTTGGCGAGCGCGGGCATGGCTTCCGCCGTCGAAATCCTGGCGATGGAGTACGGCAGCCGTTCCAGCCGCATGGGCGCGCTGAAATCATGCGCCATCCTGTCCTCCACCACTTCGAACTGCATGGGTCCGACGGCGGCAAGCACCGGCGCCTGGTCGCCGCGGACGTCGGAGCGGAGCACCTGGATGACGCCCTCGTGCTCGAGCTGCTCGATGCCGCGGCGGAACTGCTTGAACTTGCTGGGGTCCTTGGACCGGGCCACCTGAAAGTGTTCCGGGGCGAACAGCGGGATGGCCGGGTACTCCACCGCGCCTTCGAGGAACAGGCTGTCGCCTACGCGCAGCGTGGAGGCGTTCACCAGGCCCACCACGTCGCCGGGGTAGGCCTCGTCAATGACCTCGCGTTCGCGGCCGAACACCTGCTGGGCGTATTTGGTGGCGAACGACTTCCCGGTGCGGGTCTGGGTGACCACCATGCCGCGTTCAAAGACACCCGAACAGACGCGGATGAAGGCCACATGGTCGCGGTGGGCCTTGTTCATGCCGGCCTGGACCTTGAAGACAAAGCCGGAGAAGGACGATTCAACCGGGCGCGGGCTGCCCTCGATGTCCGGGCGGGGTGCGGCGGGCGGTGCGAAATCCACCAGTGCGTCCAGCAGTTCCTTCACGCCGAAGTTCAGGGCGGCGGAACTGAACAGGATGGGGGTGGCGGTGCCTGCATGGAAGGCTTCGACGTCGAATTCAAGATTGGACTCGATGACCAGGCCGGCCTCGTCTACTGCGTCGGTCCAGTTGTTGCCCTGGCTCTCGGCGGCCTCTTCCGGCGTGAAGTACTCCGTCAGCGCGATGTTGGCGCCGGAATTGTTGCGCTGGAAGCGGGCGAAGCGGTCCTGGCGGAGGTCCCAGACGCCGCGGAAGTCACCGGAGATGCCCACGGCCCAGGTCAGCGGCATCGGCTGCAGGCCGGTCCGCTCGGTTAGCTCGTCCATGAGCGCCAGCGCGTCCAGGCCGGGCCGGTCCCACTTGTTGATCACGGTGATAATGGGCAGGTTCCGCGCCTTACAGACCTCAAACAGCTTCATTGTCTGGGTTTCCAGGCCTTTTGCCGCGTCAACCAGCATCACTGCGCAGTCGACGGCGGCGAGGACCCGGTAGGTGTCCTCGGAGAAGTCGGCGTGGCCGGGGGTGTCCAGCAGGTTGATGACGGTGTCCCGGTAGGAGAACTGCAGGGCGGCGGAGCTGATGGAGATGCCGCGGTCCTTCTCCATCTGCATCCAGTCCGAGACCGTTTCCTTGCGGTTGGCCTTGCCGCTTGAGGCACCGGCGGTACCTATCACTTTCGCGTGCAGCGCCAATGCTTCGGTAAGCGTGGACTTGCCGGCGTCAGGGTGCGAAATAACAGCAAAGGTCCGACGCCGGGCCGCCTGTTTGTGAATCTCGTGGACCCGGGCGGGGCTAAGGACATCTTGGGACACGGTGCTACTTTCGCTGCGATGGGGATACCCCAGGGCACTCGTCAGGCCTTAAGGTAAAGCGTGGCTCTCTGTCAGCCAAGTTCCAAGTTTATCGCAGCGCCGGTTGCTTCCTCACTTCAGCCGGCGGGCAGGAAATCTCCTCACTGCACGCTTCCTCGCCACTATGCACGCCGCCGAATGAATAGTCACAATGTTGTCCATTCGCTTTTCGGATGTCATACGCTCTGAGTCCCGCGTGCCCACCGAGGAGCGGCGGCGGCCAAGACGGACTGCTGGAGGTTGCGTTGGTTAACGAATCAGGATTGAGCTGGGCCGTCAAAGGCAGTGGCGCCCGCAGTCCGGACCGGGGCGGAATTTGCCTTTCCCTGGGACGGCGCCGCACCTGCTGCTTTGGCAAATCTATCCACGGGCACACTGCAGTTCCAGGGTGCGGTCCGGCTGACGGGCCACTGGGAATGCTCGACGTCTGACTCCGGGATCCGCGGATTGAACTCACCGAAGGGGGCTGCACGCTGCACCTCAGGCAGCGCGGCGGCCGGGACACTGACAAGTTCCTCCCGTTTGCCACGCTGAATGTGCGTGGCAAACGCGGGGTCCGACGGCGGCTCCCGGGATGGTTCCGCGTCCGGGGACAGCGCTGCGTCCGGGTCAGTCGTTTTCTTGGCGTCGCTGACCGGCCAGGGGCGCCTGCTGCTGGGCGGTCAATACAACGTCGGGGAGGCGCTGAGCCCAGTCCGCCTGACTTTCCCGCCCCACACCCGCTGACCTACAAAGTGCCCGCCCGGCCACCCGCTGTCGAACGTGTTCCGCGCCTTTGGACGGCACCCCCGCATGGGGCACTTTGGGGCTTGCCCGTGCGGTTGTTCGGATTTTTTACCCCTATCATTGACCTAGCAGAAAAATGAGTACTTTTGGTCCTGCCGGCTCAGCGTGACTTCCGGCATTCTGCGGGCGCTGGTCCGCACCTTTGAAGGGAACACCTATGGCGCGGAGCCCTGAAGAATCGCTCAAGGCGACTCTCGGCAGAGTGGCTCCGGGAACGCCGCTGCGGGACGGACTCGAGCGCATTCTCCGCGGACGGACCGGCGCACTGATCGTGCTGGGGATCGACCGGACCATCGAATCCATCTGTTCCGGCGGCTTCGACATCGGGATCGACTTTTCCCCCACACGGCTCCGCGAGCTGGCCAAAATGGACGGTGCCATCATCTGCGACAAGGACGCCGGCAACATCCTGCGCGCCGCCGTCCAGCTGGTCCCTGATTCAAGCATCGAGACCCAGGAATCCGGCACCCGGCACCGCACCGCCGAGCGAGTAGCCATCCAGACCGGCGTCCCGGTGATCTCCGTCAGCCAGTCCATGCAGATCATTGCGCTCTACGTCAACGGCCTCCGGCACGTTCTGGAGGGATCCGAAAAGGTCCTGGCCCGTGCCAACCAGGCCCTGGCCACGCTGGAGCGGTACCGCTCGCGCCTGGACCAGGTCACCAGTTCGCTGTCCGCCCTGGAGATCGAGGCCATGGTGACCGTCCGCGACGTCGCCGTCACCCTGCAGCGGCAGGAAATGGTCCGCCGCATCTCCGAGGAAATCTCGCAGTACGTCCTGGAACTCGGCGAGGACGGCCGGCTGCTGTCGCTCCAGCTGGATGAGTTGACCGTGGGCCGTGGCCCGGGCAGCGATGTCATTATCCGCGACTACGCCGGCCCGGACGCTTCCGCCGACGACATCGAAAAGGCTGTGAGCGCCTTGGTGCACTTGGGCCCCACAGAGCTGATCGACCTCGGCAAGATCTCCGGGATCATCGGTTTCGCCGGCGGTGTGGACACGCTCGACGCCGTGGTGCAGCCCCGCGGTTACCGGCTCCTCTCCGGCCTCAAGGCAGTTCCCAAAGCCGTGGCCGACCGCCTGGTGGACCACTTCGGCGGCCTGCAGTTCCTGATGGCTGCCTCCATTGATGACCTGATGACCGTTGACGGCATCGGCGACCAGCGCGCCCGCACCGTCCGCGAGGGCCTGAGCCGGATGGCCGAAGCAAGCCTGCTGGACCGCTTCCTCTGATCCCCACCGGCTAGTCCCCACCGGCACCCCCGGCCCCGCAAGTCCCTACCGGCTCCCTGCCGGCGTGGGCTCAGGGGAACGGCATGGTCAGTTGAGCTGGAACACTGCTTTGGGGCTGGCTTTCGAGCCAAGCTTGGCCGTGTAGATGTAGTAGGCCCCGCCGCCGCCGGGCTTCGCCTCGATGGGCTTGCATCCTTCGAGTGTACGGTTCATGGCCCACGGGAAGTTGGCCGTCTCGCTGGCGCCCGGCGCAATGGTCTTCACGAGGTCTTCGCTCTTTGCCTGGCAGTCCTTGGACGAGAAAATCCTGTCCGCTCCGCTGGTCACCAGGAACTCCATCTGGGACGTCCCCATGTTCACTTCGCAGGGCGTGGTGCCCCCGTTGGTCACCTTCAGGCTGAGCAGCGGCTTTTGATCCGGGCCGTACGCGGCCTTGTCAGTGGACGCCGAAACGGTGACGAGGTTCTGGTTGCAGGTGGGCGTCGGTGTGGGCGTGGGAGTCGGGGTGTTACTGGGCAAGGCCGACGGCGACCCGCTGGGAACGGGGGCCTCTCCGGTGGCGTCCGGGCTGGCGGCGGTGGACGACGCCTTCTCTGTGCCGTTGAAAGCGCCGGCCGCGGCAAAGACGCTAAACGCCAAGCCCACCACAATCAGGAGGGCTATGCCCACAAACAGTCGACGGCGGCGGTAGACGGCAGGGCTCGGCGTGCGCGGCGCACCGGAACCAGTCCGGGAACCGGAAGCGGATGCCGTGCTGCGCTGTGATGAATTGTCTTGCCTGCCCATCCTTCTAGGCTAAAGAACCGGCCGGATTCTGCCTGCCCACCACGCCGTCGCCCAGCCAACGCTAAGGTCACAGTTTGCCGGCGGCGGTCATGCGGGCGGTCATGCGGCCGCCTTGCCGGCACTTTGGCATCGCCCGCGAGGCATCAACTACAGTGTGGGGATCGACGCTACAACCCTTTCCCCAGCACTGCCCGCGGGCGCCGCTCCCTTTGATGCCCCTGACGCCGCGCACGTTCCGATCCAGCCCGCCATGGATGGGCCCGGTGCCGGCCAACTCAGCGGACTGCACCGCCGGATCACGGGCTGGTTCGCGGAGACGGCGCGGGAGCTTCCCTGGCGCGAACCGGACTGCTCACCGTGGGGCATCCTGGTCAGTGAGGTCATGCTGCAGCAGACCCCCGTGGTGCGGGTGCTGCCGGTTTGGCACGAATGGCTGGAGCGCTGGCCCACCCCCGCCGGCCTTGCGGGAGAACCCGCGGGCGAAGCAGTCCGATCTTGGGGCCGGCTCGGCTACCCCCGCCGCGCGCTCCGCCTGCACGCAGCCGCCGCAGCCATCGTCCGCGACCACGGCAGTGAAGTCCCCGGTAATTACGCTGAGCTCCTTGCGCTGCCCGGCGTGGGGAGCTACACGGCCGCGGCTGTGGCTGCCTTCGCCTTTGGACGCCGTGAGACTGTGGTGGACACCAACATCCGGCGGGTGCACGCCCGCCTCATTTCCGGCGTCGCGCTCCCTTCCCCGTCCCTGAGCGCCGCGGAGATGCGGCTCGCCGCGGAACTGCTGCCCGACGACGACGGCACTTCTGTGCGCTGGAACGCCGCGGTCATGGAGCTGGGGGCACTGGTGTGCACGGCGCGGGCGCCGAAGTGTGCGGCCTGCCCGGTGCGCGACTCCTGCGCCTGGCTGGCAGCCGGCGAGCCGCCGCCGTCGTACATCCCCAAAGGCCAGGCGTGGCACGGTACGGACCGTCAGGTCCGGGGCGCCGTGATGGCTGTGCTGCGGCTGGCGGACACCCCGGTTCCGGCGGAAATGTTCCAGCAGGAGCCCGCGGACCTGGGCTTCGCACCGGAGGGCATCGGCGTGCCGTTGGCCGCGCTGCACCGGCTGAAATCCGCCCCCGAACAGCTGGAGCGTGCGCTGGCCGGGCTGCTGGGCGACGGGCTGGTCGAGCTGCACCAGGGCGGTTACCGGCTGCCTGCCTAAGGCATTTTTAGGGCCGTCCGTGGCCCGGGTGGCATACTTTCTGGTGACTCGTATCGGGGGACATCTATGAGAATCGTGCTGTACATCATCTGGGCCCTGTTCGTGGCCGGCGTCATTTTCGCGCTGATCCATTCGCTGCGGAAAACCAGGCGCCAGGAAAAACTGATCGCCAGCTGGCCAAAAGTCCAGGCCACCGTCACCGGCAACGTGGGCGGCTGGAGCGGTGGCAGCGGCGGCTCATCACAGAGCCGGCGATATTACCCCACGTTCCGGTTCGCCGACCCGAACGGGACCCTGTATGCCGGCGAATCCGAGGTTTCGTACCGCAACCAGCAGGTACCGGGATCGCTGGTGGAGGTGGCGTATAACCCGGCCAATCCCAACCAGTCGTTCCAGGTAGCTTCTGAATCCAAAATGGTGCTCGGGTGCCTGGTGCCGTTCTTCGCGCTGTTTTGCCTGCTGCTGTTCTGGGTTGTCGGCGCCTTCCCGCTGGACTGAACCGTGGATTTCCTGAAACTGCTTTTTATGGTGCTGCCCGGACTTTTCCTCATTCTGGGCCTGATCCTGGCAGGGCTGCCCCTCGCCGCGTCATTCCGCCGGAAACGTTCCATGGCCGGGTGGTCGCACGCCTCCGCCACTGTCACCGGCAACCTGCACGGCAAGGACGGACCGGGGAGCAACGGCCGGGACCGTTTTGCGCCGTCTTACGAATTCGAGGACGCCAACGGCAAACGCCGGCTGGGCCAGTCCGACATCTACAGCCAGGACCAGGCGATCATCGGTGAGCGCATCGCCGTGGTGTACAACCCGGCCTGGCCGGCCGAATCCACGCTGCGGGGTTTCGTTATTGCTAAGGGCCGCCTGGCGACGGGTCTCATTCTGGTGCTCTTTGGCGCGGCGGCCATAACAATGTTTGGGTCACTTTCCCGGTAGCCGTGCCGCCCCGCGGGTGCCCGTCCTACGCTGAAGTATGCGCAAGTCCGGACTGCTTCTGGCACTGCTGACAACGACGGTTCTCGCCTCCAGCTGCTACTACTATCCGGGCCCGCGGCGCTGCCCGGCGATCGCCCAGGCGACAGTGGTCTCGGTGACCATTCCGGTTTCCTACGTGCCTGAGGTGGCCACCCTCCGCCTTAAGGCGTGCCAGGACGGCGTGTGCAAGGAAGACGCCGTGGAACTCCGCCCGGGATCTGTCTCCGTGGACCAGGGCTGCACCCCCGACGGCAGCTGCTCGGCCACCGCCTCGCCGGACGGGACGCTGACGGGCATGCTGTTCCTGGACTCCCTCACGGAGGCCACGATGGCGGTGACCGCCACCGGGAACGCCCCCGACGGGAGGGCCCTGCCGGTCCGTACGCTCGAATTCCGGCCGCACGGCAACTTCCCCTTTGGCGAAAACTGCGGAAGGTTCGTCAGCGCGTCTGTAGTGCTCGACGCCGAGGGGTTGCGGGCGAGCTCCTGACCTTCAGTTCCGTGCGGCCCCGGCCAGCGGGCCTGGCAGAAAAATACCCGCCAATCCGGGCCAGCGGCGCCCGCCCCCAGCGGGTATTGACTTCCGTCGACAACACTCTTAGCGTCAGGTTTACTAACACTGCGAATGTTAGATTTAGAGAGTTACTGGACGCCAGACGGGGGTTCCGATGCCGCTATCAGATCGGGAGCGCAAGCAGCTGGAAGAGCTGGAGGCGGATCTGGCGGCGGTCGATCCGCAGCTCGCGCAAAGACTTTCGTCAGGTTCCATCAGGTCCAGGCTCCGTGCCAGGACCTTTCTCGGGCTGGCCTTATGCCTGCTCGGGCTGGTTTTGCTGATCACCGGCGTCAGCACGCAAATCATCGTGGTCGGCGTCGGCGGCTTCCTTCTCATGGGGGCCGGCACATACTTGCTTCTGGGCTCGCACCCCCGGCGGCTTCGCAAGAGCCTCAAGCAACCCTGACCAGCCCAGAACTGCGGACGCTTACGGCTCGCCGAAGCCTGCCTGGACCAGGCCGCCCACGTAGTTCATGGCGCGTTCCGCGTCCGGTCCCCAGGCCTCAACGTGCAGCATGGACCCCTTACCCGCGGCCAGGGTCATGAGTGACGTCATGGAGGCGCCATCCACCCCGTTGACTGTAACTTCCGCGTTCAGGGCCGCCAGGCCGCCCGCGAGCTTGGCCGCCGGGCGGGCATGCATGCCGGCCTGGTTGATGAGCTCGAAGTCACCGGTGAATTCCGGTCCGGTACCTGTCACCGAACCTTCCGCGACGGAGCTGACGGGGGACGCCGGACCGCAGGCATACACGGCCTCGGCGGCCCGCTTGACGGCCTGCATGTCCGCGCCGCCCTGGGCGGCCACTGCGGCAGCTACCAAGCCTTCCACCAAGGGTGCGTCCGCGAGGAGCACCCCGGACGGGTCCCCCGCGAGTTCCTGCGCCGATTCCGCCGTCATCACGGCGGAGCCAAGGTCGGTCAAAACCACCACACCGTCGCCGCCTGCAGTCTGATCCAGCGCCGACATGACCTTCTCCAGGCTCGTCCCGATCCTGCCGTCCGCGGTGCCCCCGGCGGCTACCATCAGGACGTCGGGCGCCATCTGGGCGGCAAGCTCCACGGCACCGTCGGCGATTTTTTCGCTATGCGAGACCACCACCAGGCGTACTGTCATGCTGCGGCCCCGACGGCGGCCCGGAGAATCAACGCGCTGGAGGCGGCGCCGGGGTCGCGGTGGCCGGCGCTCCGCTCCCCCAGATAACTGGCCCTGCCCTTGCGGGCCACCAGCGGGTCCGTTGCCACCGCGCCCGCTTCGGCGGCCTCGGCGGCAGCCACCAGCACAGCCAGGGCATTGCCAGTGCCGTCGGCAGCGGCGGCCTGGGCAGCTTCGGCCGCGGGCGTCCACGCATCCACCATGGTCTTGTCGCCGGACTTCGCCTTGCCCCTGGCCACGATCCCGTCACGGGCAGCAACCAGTGCAGTGGCCAGGGCTGCCGGGTCAACCTCGAGTGCATCACCGAGGGCAGTGGAGGCACGCAGGAAGGCCGTGCCGTACAACGGTCCGGCGGCACCGCCCACCTTGGACATCAAGGTCATGGCCGTAAGTTTGAGTGCCGCGCCAGGCGTCTCCGGCGGGGCTTCAGCCAGCTTCGCCAGGACGGCCTGGAAGCCACGGTCCATGTTCTCGCCGTGGTCCGAGTCGCCGATGGCGCGGTCCAGCTCTATGAGCCACACCCGGTTCTCGGCCATCGCCTCGGCGCACATCGTCAGCCATTTCACGGCCCACTTGACGTCGAGCAGCATCGCTATACTCCCCAACGCAGCGCAGCCGTGTGCACCGGGGCGTCCCACAGTTGCGTCAGTTCATCGTCGAGCCGGAGCACCGAGATGGAACAACCCTGCATCTCCAGTGCGGTGATGTAGTTACCTACCAGTGAGCGCTCCACAGTGGCTCCCCGATCCGCGATCACCTGCACCGCACGGCGGTATACGATGTACAGCTCACTCAACGGAGTGCCGCCCATTCCATTGACAAACAGCAGGACCTTCTCGCCAGCGGCAATGCCCAGATCGCTGAGGACAGGCTCCAGCAGCCGGTCGGTGATGCCGTCCGCATTCTCCATCGGGATCTTGTGCCGGCCGGGTTCGCCGTGGATCCCGATGCCGATCTCGATCTCGTCGTCCGCCAGGTCGAAGCTCGGCACCCCGGCGTGCGGCACCGTGCACGCCGACAGCGCGACGCCCATGGTGCGGACGTTGCTGTTGACACGGTCGCCGATTGCGGCCACTGCATCGAGGTTGTCGCCCCGTTCAGCCGCGGCGCCGGCGATCTTCTCCACGAGGACCGTTCCGCCTACTCCGCGGCGTCCGGCCGTGTACAGCGAATCCTCCACCGCCACGTCGTCGTTGACGAGGACCGTGCGGACCTCCACGCCCTCGGCCTGAGCCAGTTCGCCGGCGGTCTCAAAGTTCAGGACGTCGCCGGTGTAGTTCTTCACTATGTGCACGACGCCGGCACCCGAGTTAACGGCAAGCGTCGCCGGAAGGATCTGGTCAGGCGTGGGTGAGGTGAACACCGCCCCCGGCACGGCGGCGTCGAGCATTCCCTTCCCGACGTAACCGGCATGCAGCGGCTCGTGGCCGCTTCCCCCGCCGGAAACGAGTCCGACCTTCCCGGCCACGGGAGCGTCTTTGCGCGTGACGTACTTGGGGTCCGCGCTGACGGTGACGAGGTGGGCATGGGCAAGGCCAAAGCCCTCCACCGACTCGTCAACTACGGAACGGGGGTCATTGATGAGCTTTTTCATGGCAGAACTCCTGGGTATGGGCTCGTCCTACACGATGCACTTTGACCCTACTACCGCAGCATGTACTCCGGTAGCCTCCCGTCTCCCGCCGCCAGGGCTGAGGTAAGGGACAGCCCCCAATGACCGTCCCTTACCGGCGGGCCCCAAACTGCAGCCCGCTCAGTTTATCCATCAATTCGACTAAAACAAACGGAAAGTGAAGTCCGTTTACGGCGGGCAGGGTTAGAGGGCCTTGATCATTCGGGTATTGCCCAGGGTGTTGGGCTTGACCCGGGCCAGGTCCAGGAATTCAGCCACGCCTTCGTCATGGGAGCGGAGCAGCTCCGAGTAGACCACCGGGTCCACCGCAGACTGGTCCGCCATCACCTCGAAGCCGTGGCGCTTGAAGAAATCCACCTCGAAGGTGAGACAGAAGACGCGGTCCACGCCGAGCGCCCGCGCCTCCTCGAGCAGGCTTTCCACGAGCACGTGGCCCACTCCCTTGCCGCGCCATGCATCCGAGGCGGCCAAGGTGCGTACTTCGGCAAGGTCCTCCCACATCACGTGCAGGGCGCCGCAGCCAATGACTACACCGTCGGCCGACTCGGCGATCCGGAATTCCTGCAGGCTCTCGTAGTAGGCCACCGTTTCCTTTGCCATCAGGATCCGTCGGTCGGCCAACGGCGCCACGAGGGCTTTGATGGCGTGTACGTCGCCGGTACGGGCAGGGCGGATACGGAAGGAGTCAGTCACACCCACAATCCTACGGCGGCCGTCTGCGGGGTCAGGGTCGGAATCGACCGCCGGGTCCGGCCCCGGCTCCCAGACATTTGTGTAGCTTGCGTCAGAGCGACAAAGGAGCAGCAAGCGGCAAATGGCGCCGGTACCTTCGCGGACGCCGCCCAACACACGGCACACGAAAGCCCCGCCTGCTCTTGTGGAACGGGCGGGGCTTCGGTTTGGTGCTTAGACGCTTGGGGCGATCTCCGGGATGCGCGGCTTGGCGTTGCCGGCGAAGGTGAACTTGGCGTCGTCTCCTTCGCCGTCCACACCCACTACCACGATGTCGCCGGCGTGGAGCTCGCCGAACAGGATCTTCTCGGAGAGCTGGTCCTCGATCTCGCGCTGGATGGTGCGGCGCAGCGGCCGGGCACCCATGGCAGGATCGTAGCCGCGGGTTGCCAGGAGCACCTTGGCCGCGGGTGTGAGCTCGATGCCCATGTCCTTGTCCTGGAGGCGCTTCTCCAGCCGGCCAACGAACATGTCCACGATCTCGATGATCTCGTCCTGGGTGAGCTGCGGGAACACCACAACGTCATCCACACGGTTCAGGAACTCCGGGCGGAAGTGCTGCTTGAGCTCCTCCGTCACGCGGGCACGCATCCGGTTGTACCCGGTCTGGGTGTCCGTGCCGGACTGGAAGCCGGTGGCAACGCTCTTGGAGATGTCCCGGGTGCCCAGGTTGGTGGTCATGATGATGACGGTGTTCTTGAAGTCCACCACGCGACCCTGGGAGTCGGTCAGGCGGCCGTCTTCGAGGATCTGCAGGAGTGAGTTGAAGAGGTCGGCGTGTGCCTTCTCCACTTCGTCGAACAGGACCACGGAGAACGGGCGACGGCGGACCTTCTCGGTGAGCTGGCCACCCTCTTCGTAGCCGACGTAGCCCGGAGGGGCACCGAAGAGCCGCGAAACCGTGTGCTTTTCGGAGTACTCGGACATGTCCAGCGTGATGAGGGCATCCTCTTCACCGAACAGGAACTCGGCCAGGGCCTTGGCCAGTTCGGTCTTGCCGACGCCGGTGGGGCCGGCGAAGATGAACGAACCACCGGGACGCTTGGGGTCCTTCAGGCCTGCACGGGTGCGACGGATCGCCTGGGACAGCGCCTTGATGGCCTCGTTCTGGCCCACCACTCGCTTGTGCAGTTCGTCTTCCATCTTCAGCAGGCGCGAGGACTCTTCCTCGGTCAGCTTGAACACCGGGATGCCTGTGGAGTTGGCCAAAACCTCGGCGATGAGATCCTCATCCACCTCGGAGATGTCGTCCATGCCGCCGGACTTCCACTGGCGTTCCTTCTCGGCGCGCTCGGTAATTAGCTTCTGCTCTTTGTCCCG
This sequence comes from Arthrobacter sp. UYEF21, assembly GCF_040546085.1. NCBI lineage: Bacteria > Bacillati > Actinomycetota > Actinomycetes > Micrococcales > Micrococcaceae > Arthrobacter > Arthrobacter sp. UYEF21. Next base: position 176,986 of record NZ_JBEPNF010000004.1, on the reverse strand, counting down.
GAGCGACGCAGCGCCTTCGAAGTCCTGCGCGTCGATGGCTGATTCCTTCTCCATCTTCAGCTGGGCGATCCGCTCGTCCATGGCCTTAAGCTCCGGCGGGGCCGTCATCCGGCGGATGCGCAACCGGGCGCCAGCCTCATCGATCAGGTCGATGGCCTTGTCCGGCAGGAAGCGGTCCGAGATGTAGCGTTCGGCGAGGCTGGCGGCCGAGGCGAGGGCGCCGTCGGTGATGGTCACGCGGTGGTGCGCCTCGTAGCGGTCACGCAGGCCCTTAAGGATCTCGATCGCGTGTGCGACAGAAGGCTCCTTGACCTGGATCGGCTGGAAGCGGCGCTCCAGCGCAGCGTCCTTCTCGATGTGCTTACGGTACTCATCCAGCGTGGTGGCGCCGATGGTCTGCAGTTCACCGCGGGCCAGCATGGGCTTGAGTATCGATGCAGCATCAATGGCACCTTCGGCGGCACCTGCACCAACAAGGGTGTGGATCTCGTCAATGAAGAGGATGATGTCGCCACGGGTGCGGATTTCTTTGAGGACCTTCTTCAGGCGCTCTTCGAAGTCACCGCGGTACCGGGAACCGGCCACCAGGGACCCAAGGTCCAAGGTGTAGAGCTGCTTGTCCTTGATGGTTTCCGGGACGTCGCCGCGGACGATCGCCTGCGCGAGGCCCTCAACGACGGCGGTCTTGCCAACGCCGGGCTCACCGATCAGGACGGGGTTGTTCTTGGTCCGGCGCGACAGGACCTGCATCACGCGTTCCATTTCGGACTCGCGGCCGATCACCGGGTCCAGCTTGTTCTCGCGCGCAGCCTGTGTCAGGTTGCGGCCGAACTGGTCCAGGACCACGGAACCGGCAGGGGTGCCTTCGGGCTGGCCCGGGCCGACGCCTGCGCCGGTGGTTTCCTTGCCCTGGTAGCCGGAGAGCAGCTGGATGACCTGCTGGCGGACCCGGTTCAGGTCAGCACCGAGCTTGACGAGCACCTGTGCAGCAACGCCCTCACCCTCGCGGATGAGTCCCAGCAGGATGTGCTCCGTGCCGATGTAGTTGTGGCCCAGCTGCAGCGCTTCGCGCAGGGAGAGTTCCAGCACCTTCTTGGCGCGGGGCGTGAAGGGGATGTGGCCGGACGGGGCCTGCTGGCCCTGGCCGATGATCTCCTGTACCTGCTCGCGGACGCCATCGAGCGAAATGCTCAAGGACTCAAGCGCCTTGGCGGCCACACCCTCACCCTCATGGATCAGCCCCAAGAGGATGTGTTCGGTACCAATGTAATTGTGGTTCAGCATGCGTGCCTCTTCTTGGGCAAGCACAACGACGCGACGGGCACGGTCCGTAAATCGCTCAAACATTTCGCCACACTCCTAGCTACAACGTACTTTGATGCTACGTGCCCGATCCCGAGTTGTGGAGCGTGTTCGCCACAGGGGAAACATGGCGCGTTCACTACTCCTGCGCCCGTTCAGTGATGCCGGGACTGCGCGCCACTGATGATGCAACTTTTGTCAGCGCCATGTCCCGGATTAACACTGCAATCCAGAACCCGGTGTTTGCGCCGAGCTTCGTGGGGACTTTAGTGGCCTTGGCGGGCACGGCAGCCTCGTCGTGGGCCAATGGGCTGACAGTGCGCTGCCTGCGTTGGTGTCCTTGGCCTGCTACACGGCCACACTGGGCATTACCAGCGGCGTGAACATCCCCCTCAATAACAAACTCCACGACAGGCCAGCGTCCGGAAATGCCGCCACCGGCAGGAAATCCTTCGAACGCCGGTGGACCCTCTGGAACATCCACCGCACCTGGCTGTCGCTGGCTGCCCTGGTGGCGCTCAGTATTGCGTGGGCTTCGCTGTAACGGCCCATTATTCATGGCATTGCCATATCCGCAGGTGAACAGCCCGGCCTTCCATTCAATTGGCATCAAAAAACCCTGTCCCGCCAAACGGCGGGACAGGGTCTTTAGAACTCAAAGAGACACTGCCCCTAGGAATTAGCCTTTTGGTAGGCTTCCTGGATTTCAGCCTGAATTCTGCCGCGGCTGTTAACCGTGTAGCCGTTATCCCGGGCCCATTGGCGAATCTGGGCCGAATCGTTGCCACGGGCCTGCACGGCCGGTTTGGTGCGGGTAGTGCGCCCCGCAGTCGTTTTACGTGCGGCCGCAACGAAACGTTCAAGGGTTGACCGCAGTTCCGCAGCATTTGCCGATGAGAGGTCGATTTCGTAACCGGCCCCGTCAAGGCCAAACCGGACATTCTCGTCAGCGGATCCCCCGTCCAGATCATCGACGAGGACGATGTTTACTTTCTGAGCCATTAAATAGTCTTCCTGTTGGAAAGGAGCGGGTTGTCAAAAAAGCAGGATGTCCCTACAAAAGTATGACCCTCTTAATGGCAACGCGTCAAAGTTCCATTTGGTTCCTGCGGAAATCCACAGTAAAAACTTTCGATCTATTTACTGGATTCCGGGTCTTGGCCGTTCAATGGCCTGGCGGCACTTGCTTCAGCGTCGGCCTGGGCGCGCGCCTCCGCCTGCCGCTCGGACTTATCGGCATTGAAGATTGATTTCATGGCAAACCAGAAAATCAGGCCCACCACCAATGACGGCAGCAGTACGGCTACATATTCCATAATTAGTTTCCTTCGGGCTTCAGGAGCGGGAAGAGGATAGTTTCGCGAATGCCTGCGCCCGTGAACAGCATCACCAGGCGGTCGATGCCCAGGCCGATTCCACCCATGGGCGGGGCGCCGTATTCGAGGGCGCGGAGGAAGTCTTCGTCCAGCTGCATGGCCTCGACATCACCGGCGGCCGCGTGCCGGGACTGTTCGGTGAGCCGCTCGCGCTGGATCACCGGGTCAATCAGTTCGGAGAAAGCCGTGCCGCGTTCCATGCCGCCGATGATGAGGTCCCAGGCTTCGATCAGCCGCCCGTCCTCGCGGTGCGGCCGGGCGAGCGGCTGGGCGGACGGCGGGTAATCGTAAACGAACGTGGGGTTCAGGAGCGTGGGTTCCACAATTTCGCCGAACAGTTCCACCGCCAGTTTCTCGGCATCCCATTTCGGGTCCGCCTTGACCTCATGCTTCGCGGCGATCTCGCGCAGCACCTCCAGCGAAGTGTCCGGCGTGACTTCCTGGCCAACGGCGTCGGACAGTCCCGGGTAAACCGAAACCCAGGCCCAGTCGCCGTCGAGGTTGATCTCCCCGGCTTCCGTCTGGAGGGTGCGGCCGGCACCCACCGCGTCCGCGGCGTCAAGGATGATCTCCTTGATGCGTTCGGCCATCACGAACTGGTCCGCCCAGGCCTCGTAGCACTCAAGGGTGGTGAATTCGGGGCTGTGGGTGGAGTCCACGCCCTCGTTGCGGAAAACCCGGCCCATGTCGTAGACCCGGTCGATCCCGCCCACCACGGCGCGCTTGAGGTAAAGCTCGGTGGCGATGCGCAGGGTCATCTTCTGGTCGAACGCGTTCATGTGCGTCTCGAACGGGCGCGCCAGGGCGCCGCCGTGAACCAGCTGCAGGATGGGGGTCTCCACCTCAACATAGTTGTGGCGGTACAGGCTCTCGCGGATGGAGCGCGTGATCGCGGCGCGAGTGTAGACCATTTCGCGGGCTTCGTCGCGCACCATCAGGTCCACGTAGCGCTGCCGGACCCGGGTTTCCTCGTTCAGTTCCGCGTGCAGCACAGGCAGCGGGCGCAGCGCCTTGGACGCCATGGACCATGACTCGGCCATCACGGACAGCTCGCCGCGGCGGGAGGAAATGACCTCGCCCTTGATGAAGACGTGGTCGCCCAGGTCCACCAGCGCCTTCCAGTCGGCCAGCGCTTCCTCACCTATATTGGCGAGACTCAGCATGGCCTGGAGCCGGGTGCCCTTGCCGTCTACGCCGCCTTCCTGCAGGGTGGCGAAGCATAGCTTGCCGGTATTGCGCACAAAAACGATGCGGCCGGTGACGCCCACAACGTCGCCGGTGGTCTCGTCGGCTTCGAGGTGCGCGTACTTTTCGCGGATCTCTGTCAGGGAGTGTGTGCGTTCCACACCCACCGGATACGCCTCGGTGCCGCGCTCGATCAGCCTGGCGCGCTTCTCCATGCGGATGCGCATCTGCTCGCTGGCGTCGAGGGGCTCTGGGGCATTTTGGGGGGCGGGGGTGTTTTGGGAAGTCACAATCCCTAAGTTTACCGGGAGTTCCGCTGACCGGCTTCCGGCGCCCAGTCCACCCTTCCACCCGAGTTTTTGTCCAGATAATGCCCCCAGATGGCCCCCGGACGTGGATTATCTGGACAAAAACTCCGAGGGGAGGTGGGCATAGACTCGGGCTGTGGAGTCCTGGAAACTTGAAACGTCGGACGGCGGCCACATCGAGGGGCACTCGTTCCTCACCCCTGCGGAACAGGAGCCGACGACGGCGGGTCATCCCGGCGTCGTACTTGTCCACGGCACTTTGGTCACCGACGCCCTCTACCGCCCTTTTGCGCGGAAGCTCAGCGTCCTGCTGGGGCGCCCGGTGCACTGCTACAACCGGCGTGGCCGGGCCGGGTCCTCGCCGCAGCCAGCCGGCTACTCGGCGGAAACTGAGGTCAGCGACCTCGGTGCGGTCATGCACGAAACGGGCTCTAGGGATGTTGTTGCGCACAGCTACGGCGGCTTCGTGGCGCTGCAGGCCGCCCGGACCCTGCCGATCGGCCGGCTGGTGACTTACGACGCCGCGGTGTCACTGTCCGGAAACCTCAGTCACCGCTGGCGGCCCGAGCTTGAGGACGCCGTCACGGCGGGCCAGCTCAATCATGCCTGGGCACACCTGGTCCAGGGCCTGGGCACAGCCGGCCCGCTGTCCTACCTGCCGTTGGGCGCGCTGCGCATGCTGAGCATCCTGTCCGCCAGGACCAATCTGGGGACAGAGATGCGGCAACTTTTGCCCACCGCCGTCAAGGAAATGCGCGCCGTGATCGACGCCGGTGCCGAACTAAGTGATTTCACCGCCCTCACCTCACCCATCCTGATGCTCAGCGGCGGCTGGAGCCCGGCGTACTTCGCCGAAACGGGCCGGCAACTCGCCGCTGCGGTCCCGTCCATCGACTTCCGGGTGGTCCCGGGACAGCTGCATGAGGGACCCATCCGGCCCGGCAAAGGGCTGGCTGTGCGGATTGCCCGGTTCATCAACGCCAGCGACGGCCAGGCCCGGTCGCTGGGGCGGCGGCGGTAACGCGCATCGCCGGCGGGGCGCAGCGGCACCCACCTAGGATGGGAACCGTGAAAGAACAGGAAGTCCCCACGCACGACGGCGGCAGGCTGGCCCTATACAGCTACGGCACCGAGGATGCCCCGGGAGAGCGCCGGGTGGTGGTGATTGGCGGAGCTTTCCTCACGGCGCTGATCTACCGGCCGTTCTCGATGGCATTGGCCAAGGGCCTGGGCGAGGGGTGGGCCGTGGACGTCTATGACCGGCGCGGACGCGGCAAGTCCACGGAACAGCCTGCCGGCTACTCGATGGCTACGGAGATCGCCGATGTCCGTACGATCATGGATGCCACTGGCGCGCGCAACCTCCTGGGCCACAGCCTCGGGGGTTCGGTGGCCCTGAATGCCGTCCAGGAATCCGTGGGAACGCCGCACGAGCCGGACAAACTGGCGGTTTACGACGCGGCTGTGAACATCGACGGCAGCATCGATACGTCGTGGTTGGAGGCCTTTGAGGCCGCGGTCAATGCCGGCAACTTGGGCCACGCCATGGCGCGGTTAAAGAAGGGCATGCAGCCGGCCACCGCGTTGTCGAAAGTCCCCGAACCGGTCCTCGCAGGGCTGATGGCGGTGGTCTCCCGGACCAAGGTTAACAGGCTGGCACGGGAGCTGATGCCCACGGGGGTGGGCGAGCTGAGAGCCGCCTACGACGAAGCCGAGCACGCTCGGGACTTCACCGTCCTGCCCGCCAACACGCACTTCATGGCGGGCGGTAAAAGCCCGCGCTACTACAGGGTCACTGCCCAGCGCCTGCATGCGGCCGTCCCCGGCAGCACGTTCGAGCTCTCGCCGAAGGGATTTCACGGCTCCGTTCCGGCCGCAGTGAAGGAACTGGTCACGGACATCGCCGAGTACTTCACCGGCTGAGACATTCCGCAGGTTGCTCGACTAGGCTCGGATGATGACGCGCGAGACAATCACGACCCCCGACGGCGGCACTCTGGAGCTCTTCACCACGGGTTCGGAACTGGCGTCTGCCGGCTCCGGCGTGGTGGTGGTGCCCGCCTCCATGGTGACGGCGGCCGATTACACCCGGTTTGCGCAGAAACTCAGCGCCGCTCTGGGCCGGCCGGTGCACACGTTCAACCGCCGCGGCCGGGGTACATCCTCGCCGCAGGCTGGGGATTACACCCTCGATGCGGACATCCGGGACTTGGACGCCGTCATGAAGCACACGTCCAGCACTGACGTGTTTGGCCACAGCTTCGGCGGCGCGGTGGCCCTGCACGCGGCGCGCACACTCCCCGTGGAGCGGTTGGCCGTTTACGACCCCGCCGTGTCCGTAAACCACAGCGTCAAGGCCGACTGGACTACGGAATATGAGCGCGCCACTGCCGCCGGAGACGATGACCGAGCTTTGGCCGTCCTGACCAAGGGCCTGGAAACGGGCGCCTTCTCCCGGATGCCGCTGTCCATGCTGACCATCGCCAACAAGCTCACCGCCGGCACCCACCTGGGCAAGCAGATGCGGGACATGATGCGCACCGGTGTCCGGGAGATCAAGGCGATCATCGCCGCGGACATGCCTGCCGAACCGTTCCTGGAGTTGCCGCTGGAAACCCTGATCGTGGTGGGTGAGAAGAGCCCGGCCTACTTTGGTGTGGCGTGCGGCCAGATCCACGACGTCCTCTCCGGCTCCAGCTACACCATCCTGCAGGGCTCCGGGCACGACGGCGTCCTCCGCGCCCCGGACAAGCTCATCACCGAGCTGAGCGAGTTCTTCGCCGGCTGACCTCCACCAAAGCAACGCGGGGTCACTAAACGCCCAATGCGGTGGTCCGGACGGGCTCTCAGTGACCCCGCGTTGCGTCGGAGCGAAATCCCGATACCGTGGCAATTGTGAACATCCGGATCCTCCTCGGCGCAGCAGCTGCTGCTGCGGCATCCCTGGCGGGCTGGGTGAGCCTTCACATAGCAAAGACTCTGGTCACCCCGCCGGGCCGGCATCGCGAACGAATCAGGATTGTGGATTCCGGCGACGGCACTGTCACGCTTCGTGCCGACCGCGACACCTTGGCTGCCGGCGTCTTCAGCCTCTTCTGGGGCCAACACTCTGGCCATGCCCGCATCGGCCAGGTGTTATTCAGCGACACGAAGACCGGCACAGTCACCCGCCGGGTGGAGGCGATCTTCGCAGGCCAGCTTGCGCCGGATACTTCGGGGTACGTGTCCGGATACGTCTACCCGGGCCCTGCAGCAGCTGGTCTGCCTTTCGACGACATCACCCTCCCAGGGCCTGCGCCGGCCTGGTTCGTTCCCGGCGCCGACCCCGGTTCCTGGGTTATCCACATCCATGGCCTCGGCGGACGCCGGGCCACCGGACTTCGCACGGCGCCGTTCTTCCACCGGCACGGGTTCACCCACCTGCAGACGCCCGCCTGCGAGAGCCACCAGAGTTGCTTCGCCGCCGGCATCCTTGACCGCCTGCCACGGGCTGGCGAGTTCAATCTGCTCCACGCCGTCCGTCAACAGGAAAGCGACCTTCTTGCCTGCGATGTTGTGTTCTGACATTCTAAGCAAGCAGACTAACTGGCAATGCCTCGAGACGGCACCGAGGGACGCATGAAGCGCGCCGCCGCTCAGCCGCTGTGGTGCTCGATCAGCCAGCCGGCCATCTGCTGGGCGCGTTTCGCCGCAAGCGTGTCACCTTCGGAGGCGGAGACGATGGACCCCTTCATGAGGATGTGCCAGGATCTGGCGAAATCCTCCGGGCGGTCCAGACCGGCCTGCTCGGCGAGGGCCTGCACGTGCCCCCGGATCCTTGACAGGTAATCAATGCTGGCGAGGCCCAGCGGGTGCGCCGGACCCATTTCAAGCAGGATGTTAATGAAGGAGCAGGCTTCAAAGTCGTCCTGGCGGAACCATTCACCAAAAACGTCGAAGATGGCCAGCAACTGATCCTTGGGCGTGGTGCCACGGAGCTTCGCCTGGGCAACAATGGCATTCACGGTCCACAGTTGGTCGCGCTGCTCGAGGAACGCCAGGACGAGCGAATCCTTGGACGGGAAGTGCCGGTAGAACGTTGCCTTGGCCACGCCCGAGCGTTCAATGAGTTCATTAACGCCAACGTCGCGGACCCCACGGCGAGAAAAAAGATCGTAGGCCACGGCCAGGATCCGCTCGTGGGAATCGGCACGACGGCCCGCCAGCGCTGCGTGGTCATCCGCAGGCGGCAGTGTGGTTTCTCCATCGCGATTCATCGTGATATTAGTTTACCTCGGGTACAGACAGACCGGTCTTACTCACTGTATTGTCTTTACAAACGAAAGTGCTTTTGACGCCGACAGGCCCCTTCCAGGACCTTTCGGTCTGGTGCAAGGAGGCCCCAATGTCAGCAGAGCGAACGTTCGAGTTTATCCCATGCAACGACCCCGACCCGTGGATTGAGACCACCGCGGCGTCAGCCGAGGTACGGCAGTTCGCCCGCGAGTCCCTTCGCTGGCAGGCACAGGAAATCATCGATGAAGTGCTCAACGGAACGGAACCCGGCGAAGAGCTGGCCAGGGCCAGGCTCCGCCGTTGCGTGGCCCAGAACCCCGGCCGTCCCGAACGTGCACTCCTCCAGCAGTTGATGCTCAACCGGGCACCAATGGGCGAATCAACGTTATAGGATGCCCGCACTGGCCACGATGACTCAGCGCCGCGCGCAATCAAGCCGGGGACCCGCCCAAATGTACCCGCATGGGAATCAGGCACTGAGCGGCGCATTGTCGATCAGGCGGACCGGTCCCACCCTGGCCGCGATGAGCGCCAGGCCCTCGCCTCGGAAGGGCACTTTCCGGCAGTTTTCGGCGAGCGGTTCGAGGGTCATTGGATCCACCACGTCGAAGTAATCCAGTTCCACCAGCGGCTGTGAGGCGACCAGGGCCTGGGCCGCGTCGAGGTCGAGGGGTTCATGGGCATTGGCATGCGCCTCAAGAAGCCGCAGCGCCCGCGACAGCACCAAGGCTGCTTCTCGCTCGCCGTCGGACAGAAAGCGGTTGCGGCTGGACAACGCGAGCCCTTCCGCGGACCGCTTCGTAGGCACGGCAACAATCTCGACCGGGAAGTTCAGGTCCGACACCATACGGCGAACCAGCGCCAACTGCTGGGCATCCTTTTGGCCAAAGTACGCACGGTAGGCGGGCAGTCCGGCGCCGCCGCCCGTGACGAACGCGCCGGCGGGCGGGAGGCCTGCACCGGGCAGCCCGTAATGCAGCAACTTGGCAACCACGGTGAGGGCGCCGTCGAAATGCCCGGGGCGGGACGCGCCTTCCCATTTCTCCCCCAAGGAGCCGGCGGTCACGCGCACCAAAGGCTCGCCGCCGGGGTAGACCTCGTCCACCGACGGCGCGAAAACCAGGTCCACACCTTGTTCTTCGAGCAGGCCGACATCGGCTTCGAGCGTCCGGGGATAGCGGTCCAGGTCCACCGCGTCGCCAAATTGCAACGGGTTCACAAAGATGGAGGCCACCACAACGTCGTTCTGTTCAACGGCGGTCCGCGCCAGCGCGGCATGCCCGTCATGGAGGGCTCCCATGGTGGGCACGAGGCCCTGGGACCTGCCCCCTCGTTCGGCCAGCAGCACGGCACTCGCCGCCCGCAGTTCCGCCGCTGTTCGCACCACTTGCGCAACCATGTCAGTCTCCTTCTTCCAAGGCCGCACGGATGGCGCCCAGTTTGTCGGTTTTAAGTAGCCCCCGGCTCTCCGCCCGCCGGGCAGTGGCACGGGCCATGGCCAGGTACGCCTCAAGCACATCCCCGTGCGCCCCGGCGTCGTACTCCCGCAACGCCTCGGCGTGGGCTGCCACGGTTCCCACGTCGCCGCGGGCCACCGGCCCGGTCAGCGCCGCTTCACCGGAGGCCAGTGCGTTCTCCAGCGTGGCCCGCAGCAGCGGCCCCAACATGCGGCCCGGCTCGTCCACGCCCACGTCCCGCAGCAGTTGCGAAGCCTGCGCCACGAGTGTGACCAGGTGGTTCGAGCCATGGGCCAGGGCCGTGTGGTACAGCGTCCGGTCCGCCTCGGCGATGGCCACGGGCTCGGCCCCCATCTCCACCACCAGGGCCTGGGCGATGGGGAGCATCGCGGCGTCCGCGGTCACCCCGAACGTGCAGTCAAGCAGTCTGGTCAGGTCCAGGCTCATGCCTGTGAAGGTCATGGCCGGATGCAGGGCCAGGGGGATCGCTCCGGCGGCCCGCACCGGGCGAAGCACACCCACCCCGAACCGGCCTGAAGTATGGGCCACCAGCTGTCCGGGCTGCCACGCTCCGAGCTTGGCCAGGCCGTCCACCAGGGTGGCCAGGGCGTCGTCCGGCACGGCCAGGAGCACCAATTCGGCGCGCTCCACAATGTCCTGGATCTCCAGCACGGGCACGCCGGGCAGCAGTGCTTCTGCGCGTTCGCGGCTGGTTTCGGACACTGCGGAAACCCCGACGACGGCGTGCTCGGCCGCGCGGAGAGCGGCACCGAGGACCGCGCCCACCTTTCCGGCACTGATGATTCCGACGCCGAGGCGTCCGGGCTTAGCCATGGTTCGGGCCTTCCTGTTGAAGAGCGGTTTCGACGGGCTCACCCGCCGGGGCTTGAGTGGGCTCGACCACCGGGGATGGAGCAGGTTCACCCACCGGGGATGGAGCAGGTTCACCCACCGGATCCTGGACGGGCTCACCCGACAGCGTGGGGGCCACCTGCACCAGCCACTGTTCGCTGGCCTGCCGCTTGCGGGCCAGCCGCGCCCGGGCGGACTGTTCGTCAAAGAGAGCCCGGGCCTGGTCCACCCCAGCCTGGGTCAGCCGCGGAGAAACCGGCCCCGCTGTGGTGTGGAGGACCAGGTCCGCCAAGCCGAACCGCCGGGCGAGCGGGCCCTGGTGCAGGGCCATGGACTGGGTGCGCTGATGCGGAACCATCACCAGCTGGCGCCACCACCGGCCCGAGCGGATCAGCAAGGCCGTATCAGTGCTGGCGAAACCGTTGCGCCGCCAGCCGAACGGCGCCAGGGGGCGGCCGCGGCGCGGCGTGGTGACAAAACCGCCGTCGGAATCCACCCCGCTGAGCCCCGCCGCGAAGGTGCGCCCGGACTCCGAGGTACCGGGTTCCGGGAGCACCAGCGCGATCATGCTCATCACGTCGGGGAGTTTGCCCACGGGCAGCAGCGTGGTCCGTGGCGCCGCCTCACCGTTACTGCCCACGGCACCGTACCCGGCCACGTTGACCTGGATCCGGTACCAGCCGAAGACCCGCCACAGCGGCGACTGGGTCACTTTCAGCGCCTGGATCCTGCCGGGCGGGAGCGTCTGCGCCTGGGTGTCCAGGAGCCCGTAGCGAAGCCGGATCCCTTCCGGCGAAATGGCCGCGGTGAAATTGTAGCCCTTGTTGAAGGATCCCCAGTAGCTCGCAGCCAGGCCCAGCGCCGCGGGAATCAGGTAGAAATAGAACCCGCGGTTCTCGGTTACCGCGGACAGGATCACGGAGACCACGCCGCCGAGCACCACAAAGAAGCTCTGCTCGCTGAGCAGCAGCGAACCGACCAGCCGCGACGGAGGCACGGACAGCACCAGATGTTGGGGCGCCTCGGGCGGGGCCTCCTGGGGCCGGGCCGGGTCCGGGACCACACCGGCAGCACGCGCCAGGATGGTGGCCCGGAGCTGCTTGGCATCGTCCATCCGCAGGAAGGCGAGCGTGACGGCCGACTCGCCGGCGTCGGCCACCTCAAACTTGAGTTCTGCCAGGCCGAAGATCCTGGCCAGCAGGGGCTGGACAATGTCGATGGCCTGCACGCGGTCCAGCCGGGCCTGCCGCTGCTGCCGGAAGATGAAGCCCGAGTTCACCCTGACGTACCCCCCGGACACCTGGTACTTGGTGAAATACCACGTCAGAATAAAGCCCAGCACAGTAATCACCAGCACTATGCCACCGCCGGCCACCAGCCACGGCGCCCGGCCCGCGAAATCCTCTTCGACCAGGGGCCTTCCCTGCAGCATCCGTTCGAAGATGTCCCGCCCGAAGAAGACGCCGATGGCGGCCAGCGCCACCCAGCCCCGCACAAAAGGCGACGCCGGGTGCACACGCAGCCACTGGCCGTCGGGCGCTGCGATTGGCGCACCGGGCGCACCTCGCTCCGGAACGTCAGCAGTCACAGCCCTGCCAGCCTGGCTTCGCCCCGGGCGGCGAGCTGTTCGCGCAGGCGCGCCCCCTCCTCTGCGGCCAGGCCGGGAATGGTGGCATTTGTCCCGGGTGCGGCGGTGTGGAGTTTGAGCGTGCACAGGCCCAGCCCGCGTTCCACCGGACCAACACCAATGTCAACGTACTGCATCCGGCCGTAAGGCACGGCCATGGTCCGCTGGAAGAAGATGCCGCCACGGATCAACAGGTCATCGTCCCGTTCCGCGTAGCCGATGGCACGGACCTGGCGCGGGATGAGCAGCAGCCGCCACACAGCAAGCACCAGCAGAGCGGCCGGCACCACGATGGCCAGCCACAGCGGCGGCCACTTCCACCAGCCCAGAAGGACAAAAACCAAGGGCAGGCACAGGACCAGCACGGCCAGGACATTTCCGATTGCCCACTCCACCAACCGCACCGTGACGTACTTCGGCGACACCCGCTGCCACGTGATACCCGCTGGATCAATCGCCCCGGTAGGCATACTCGCCTTCCCCTGCGACTTCCCCGTGTACCCCGTGGCCGGGTTTCCCGTCGCCGGGCGCCGCATCGCTGTCTTCGGGTGGGATCCTGCAGAACCTCTCCACCAGCAGGCCCACCACAATCATCACCAGCCCGCCGGCGGCTACCGCGATTGCCACCCACGTGAGGCCCTGGTCGCTGCGGAGGTTCCAGATCCGCAACTGGTCCAGGAAAATCCCAACGTGCCAGCCGAGCAGGACAGTGCCCGCGTACGCGCATGCCTGTGCGAGGACCAAGGTCCTGGCTGCCAGGATCGGGTCAAGCGCTTTCTTGCGCTTGGTGCTGTTGCGCCACTGCAGGACGCGGATGCCAAGAACCAGGGTGATCACAACGATGACAGCCATGGTGGCCAAAGCCGTAGCAGGCAGAACAGGCGTAGCCATACTGTAACGGGTTGTCACTACAGTGGCTGACCAGCCGGCCACTGTAGTGACCAGGCCGATCAGCAGGAGGCGGACAGGGTTGATGGGCTTCATTGCTATTCAACCGTCCCGGCGGTGGGGAGGCCGTCGTAGTCCCCGAAGCCGTCGAAGGGGACGATGTCCGCAAAGTCCGCGGCGCGGGCGGCCAGCTCAGCGATCCGTTCGCCGCCCAGCGTGGCCGCCGGCTCGATCAGGGACCACGGATACAGGACAAAGGCGCGCTCCGCGGCCAGCGGGTGCGGCAGGGTCAGGTCCGGATCCCCGCTTGTAACGTCGCCGTAGGTGATGATGTCGACGTCGAGCGTTCGCGGACCCCAGTGCACCTCCCGTACGCGGAGGTGCTTGTTCTCTACCGCCTGGCAGTGCTTCAGGAGCCCTGCCGGGGACAGGATGGTGTCCACTGTCAGGACCATATTCAGGAAGTCGGGCTGGCCGTCCGGGCCGCCGACGGCTTTGGTCTGCACCACTGGGGAGACTGCCAGCAGGCGAACCTCCGGCGGGTCCACGAGGTCTGCGACCGCCTCGGCCAGGGTGTCGTTCCGTTCGCCCAGGTTGCTGCCAAGTGCAAGGACCGCTTTAGTGTAGCCGGTCATGGCCGGCGCTCCTCTTGCCACGCCTCGTGTCGGGCGCTGTTTGCCCGGTCCCGGTGCACACTGACGGCCACATCCCCGAAGGGCACCTCGATGGGCGCCTTGGGTTTGTGGACAGTGATGTCCACGGCGTGGACAGCGAATTCGGCGAGGAGGCCATCGGCGATCCGGACGGCCAGGGCCTCGATCAGGTTCAGGGGCTCCCCCGTGATCCAGTCCTTGATCCGTTCAGCCACTTCACCGTAATGCGCCGTGTCCCGGACGTCGTCGGATTCCGCGGCTTTGGCAAAGTCCAGGTGCAGGACAGCATCCACCACGAATGGCTGGCCCTCACGGCGCTCAAATTCGAACACGCCGTGATGGCCGACGGCGGTGACGCCGCTCAGCGTAATCCTGTCCATGGGTCTCCCGGCCCTAGTGTTCGGTGCGGGTGGCCGCCACACGCGAGGCGACCTTAACAGCGTCAAGGCTCGGACCGACGTCGTGCACGCGGACAGCCCAGGCGCCGCGGAAGGCGCTGATGGCGGTGATGGCCGCGGTGGCGGCGTCCCTTTCCTCCGGGGCGGCGGACTTGCCGGCCACGGTCAGCAGGGTACCCAGAAAGCGCTTGCGTGATGCTGCCACCAGGACCCTGTGCCCTAGGCTGTCCAGCTGGCCCAGGTTCTGCAGGAGCTCCCAGTTCTGGGCGTCGTTCTTGGCGAAGCCCAGGCCCGGGTCAACGATGATCTGCTCCGGGCTCACACCGGCGGCGTAGAGTTTGTCCCGCACGCCCGCCAGCTCGGCAACCACTTCGCCGGCAACGTCCTGGTATTCGGCCAGGGCATTCATGGTACGGGCGTCGCCGCGGCGGTGGGTGAGAACGTAGGGCGCCTTGGATGTGGCCACCAGCTCTGCCATCTCGGGTTCCATGGTGAGTCCGGAGACGTCGTTGATGATGGCGGCGCCGGCCTTCAGCGCGGCCGCAGCCGTAGACGCGTGGGTGGTGTCGATGGAAACCAGGGCACCGGCCTTAACCAGGCCCTCGATGACGGGAACTACCCGGCGCTGTTCCTCCTCGGGGCTGACATCCTCAGCGCCGGGGCGCGTCGACTCGCCGCCGACGTCGATGATGTCCGCCCCCGCATAGAACATCCGCAAGCCGGCTGCAATGGCGGTGTCCGCCGTTGCGTGCTTGCCGCCGTCGCTGAAGGAGTCCGGGGTGACATTCAAGATGCCCATGACCAGGGTGCGGCCGGTGGGCAGGTCTGCGAACTTCGCGGCCGTGCGCGCTTTACGCAGGATGGGCAGCGGAGATGTTGCGGGCCCGGTTCCCGGGGCTGCAGCTAGTGAGTCCATGGTCTGATAATTACCTTCCGAGGATGAGGCTCATGGCCTCGGCGCGGGTGGCCGGGTCATGGAGCTGCCCGCGTACCGCACTGGTGACGGTCTTCGCTCCGGGCTTGCGGACACCGCGCATGGACATGCACATGTGTTCGCATTCAACAACAACGATCGCGCCACGCGGCTTAAGGTGGCTGACCATTGCTTCAACGATCTGGGTGGTGAGCCGCTCCTGCACCTGGGGGCGCCGGGCGTAGATGTCCACGAGCCGTGCCAGCTTGCTGAGGCCGGTCACTTTGCCTTCGTGCGAGGGTATGTAGCCCACGTGCGCCACTCCATGGAACGGCACCAGGTGGTGCTCGCATGTGGAGTAGAACGGGATGTCCTTGACCAGGACCAGTTCTTCGTGGTCCAGGTCGAAGGTGGTGGACAGGACGTCGGCGGGGTCGTGGTGCAGCCCGGCGAACACCTCGGCGTACGCCTTGGCCACCCGCCTGGGGGTGTCCACCAGCCCGCCGCGGTCCGGGTCTTCACCGATGGCCAGCAGGATCTCGCGGACGGCAGCTTCAATCCGCGGCCGGTCCACTTTCTCGTGCTTTTTGTGGTGGGATCCGTCCTCCGCCGGGTGAGCGGCGGAGGCGGGGGCGTCATCGTCGTCGAAGTGATTCACAGTAGAAAGCTTAGCCGCGCAGGGCGTCAGGCCCCGAGTCGGGAATGCCGCCCTGGAACGGAGCATCCTCCGGGACACCCTGCGGGTGCGGGGGCTGTGCGTCCAACGGCTCCTCCAGGCGGGCCCGCTTGGCTTCCTCCTGGGCTTCGCGCTCGGCCTTCTCCTGACGGGATTCCACCGGGCCGGCCTGCTGGACCGGGCGGGTCTCCTTGGACAGCCACACCTCGCGGAAGTCACGCTTGCGGATGTCGCTGAAAATCTCTGCGATCTCGGCCTGGTTCAGGGTTTCCCGTTCCAGGAGTTCTAGGGCCAGCTGGTCCAGGACGTCGCGGTTTTCGATGAGGATGGCGTACGCCTCGTCGTGCGCCTGGTCGATCAGACGGCGCACTTCCTCATCCACTACGAAGGCGATCTGGTCGGAGAAGTTGCGCTCGTGGCCGGCGTCGCGGCCCAGGAAGGGTTCGCCGCCGCCCTGGCCGAGCCGTACTGCACCGACACGCTCGCTCATGCCGTATTCGGTAACCATCTTGCGGGCCGTGGAGGTGGCCTTTTCGATGTCGTTGGAGGCACCGGTGGAGGGATCGTGGAAGACTATTTCCTCCGCCACGCGGCCGCCCATAGCGTAGGCCATCTGGTCCAGGAGCTCGTTGCGCGTCACGGAGTACTTGTCGTTCTCCGGCACCACCATGGTGTAACCCAGGGCTCGGCCGCGGGGCAGGATGGTGATCTTGGTGACCGGCGCAGAGTTCCGCAGCGCCGCGGCCACGAGGGCGTGGCCACCTTCGTGGTACGCAGTGATCTTGCGCTCGTGTTCCTTCATAACGCGGCTGCGCTTCTGCGGGCCCGCCATTACGCGGTCGATCGCCTCGTCCAGGGCGCGGTCATCAATGAGGTTGGCGTTGGAACGGGCCGTCAGCAGCGCGGCTTCGTTGAGGACGTTGGCGAGGTCGGCACCCGTGTAGCCGGGGGTCTTCTTGGCCACGCTCTTGAGGTCAACGCCGGGCGCCATAGGCTTGCCCTTGGCGTGGACCTGCAGGATCTGGTCGCGGCCGATCAGGTCCGGCGCGTCTACGGTAATCTGGCGGTCGAACCGGCCCGGGCGCAACAGCGCCGGGTCCAGGACGTCCGGACGGTTGGTGGCCGCGATCAGGATGACGTTGGTCTTGACGTCGAAGCCGTCCATTTCCACCAGCAGCTGGTTGAGGGTCTGCTCGCGTTCGTCGTTGCCGCCGCCGATGCCTGCGCCGCGGTGGCGGCCGACGGCATCGATCTCATCAACGAAGATGATGGCGGGCGAGTTGGCTTTCGCCTGCTCAAAGAGGTCGCGGACACGGGATGCGCCCACGCCCACAAACATCTCGACGAAGTCCGAGCCGGAGATGGAGAAGAACGGCACCCCGGCCTCGCCGGCGACTGCGCGGGCCAGGAGGGTCTTGCCGGTACCGGGAGGGCCGTACAGCAGCACACCCTTGGGGATCTTGGCGCCCACGGCCTGGAATTTGGCCGGTTCCTGCAGGAACTCCTTGATTTCCTGGAGTTCCTCCACGGCTTCATCCGCGCCGGCAACGTCAGCGAACGTCACCTGCGGCATGTCCTTGTTGACCATCTTGGCCTTGGACTTGCCGAACTGCATGATCTTCGAGCCGCCGCCCTGCATGCGGGTCATCAGGAACCAGAACAGTGCGCCGAGCAGGATGACGGGGATCAGCAGCGAGAGCAGCCCGGAGAACCAATTGCTTTCGATCGGCTGGTCCGTGTAGCCGTTGGCCGGCTTGGCATCGGTCACGGCCTTGACCACGTTCGCGGCGCGGGCGTCGACGTAGAAGAACTGGACGCTCTTTCCCTTGTCCTGTCCGTCGACGTTGAGGCTGTCCTTCAGGACCAGGTCAACACGGTTTTCGCCGTCGAAGATCTTTGCCTGTTCAACCTTGCCGCCGTCGGCGAGGAGCCCAAGGCCCTTGTCGGTGTCGATCCGTGCCGCACCACCGGGAGCCAATGTTGCAAAGGCCACGAGGAGCATGGCGATCACAACAACGATCCAGATGCCCGGGCCCTTGAAGAAACTCTTAGCTTTCATCTGTTCGGGGGCTGGCCCCGTCCCTCCTGGTAGTGCTGCACGGCGAGTAGTCCACGCGCGTGTGGTGCTGCATCAGCTACTAGCTATACACCGTCCGGAGTAATTCACGCACGGTGCCGCTCAAAAGTTCCCTCTGGGCGTAGCGGTTCCGCGGGGCGGTGCCACCGATCCGCGTTTCACCAGCAGGCATGCGGTGACTTCTTTCGCGTTGGCACGGCGGGCCGTGTCCGAGGTGTCCTCGATGGCGTCCATCAGGATTTCGGCGGCCCTGGCCGCCAGTTCGGCAAGGGGCAGCGCCACCGTGGTGAGTGCCGGGTACAGGCTCGCGCCGATCCCTTCACGGTCGGCGAGGGCCACCACGGAGAGGTTTGCGGGGATGGCGAGTCCCAGTTCGGCGGCGGCGCGGTAGGCGCCCATGGCCACCCGGTCATCGTGACACACCAGCCCGGTTGGCCTGTTCGCGCGCGCCAGCATCCGGCGGGCGGCCTCGTAGCCGCCCTGCTCCAGGGGTTGGGCGGACTCAGCGGGCGGGGCGGACACAACGGGCACAGAATCAACCGGCGCCGCACCGCCGTCGAGCCCTGCAGCGGACAAGGCGCCCCGGAAGCCGCTGAGGCGGTCCTGGGCGGCCGGCGTGCCGTCGGCGTTGTTGATGAATCCAATACGGGTGTGCCCTGCTGCAAGGAGGCATCCGACGGCGTCCCGGGCGCCGCCGTCGTGGTCCGGCACCACTGCGGCGATGCTGCCGTTGGTACTGACGGCGTTCACCAGCACCGCCGGTACGCTGCCGAGGTTGGCCGGTCCCGGAAGCTGCCGGAAGTGGAGCGGGGCGTACATGATGCCGTCCACCCGGCGCTTCAGGAGGGACTCGACGCCGGCCTCCCGCGACTCGTCGCTCGCGGACCCGTCTGTCGCGGAGGCAGGGACGTTGATGACCACGAGGTGGTAGCCGCGGGCGCGGGCAGCCTCATCGGCCCCGAGGATGATTTGCCCGGCGTGGGGACCGGCGCCGACGTCCTCGATGGCCAGCCCCAGCAGGGCTGTCCGGCTGGTCCGCAGGGCGCGTGCAACACTGTCCGGCCCGTAGCCCAACTGTCCTGCAGCGGACCTGACCCGTTCCCGGGTCTCCCGACTGATCCTGGCGGACGCCACGTTGTTCAGGACGTGAGACACCGTGGTGGCAGAGACGCCGGCGGCGGCCGCAACGTCCTTGATGCCGACGTTCTTGCCGCTCACATCTCTCCCCCGCTCATTTAAATGCCGCGAGATGGCATTTCACGGCAAGGCGCGGGCGCGCGAATGCCGTGGAACGCCATCTCGGCGGGAAGAAGGTTTACTCGTAGACGTGCGGGGCGAGGGTGCCCACGAAGTCCAGGTTGCGGTACCTCTCGGCGTAATCCAGGCCGTAGCCCACCACGAACTCGTTGGGGATGTCATAGCCGACGTACTTGACGTCGATTTTAACCTTGGCGGCCGTGGGCTTGCGGAAGGCGGTGCAGATCTCCACCGACGCGGTGCCGCGGGATTCGAGGTTGGTCTTGAGCCAGGACAGCGTCAGACCCGAGTCGATGATGTCTTCAACGATCAGGACGTCCTTGCCCATCAGGTCCGTGTCCAGGTCCTTGAGGATGCGGACCACGCCGGAGGACTGGGTGCCGGAGCCGTAGGAGGACACTGCCATCCAGTCCATCGACACGTGGCTGTGGAGTGCGCGGGCGAGGTCGGCCATGACCATCACAGCGCCCTTGAGTACGCCGACGACGAGGATTTCGCGGCCTTCGTAGTCCTTGTCAATCTCTGCAGCGAGCTCGGTGATCCGCTGTTGGATCTGTTCCTTGGTGTAGAGAACGTGCTTGAGATCTGCCTGGACGTCGTTTGAATCCACCAATGGCTCCTGTGTAGATGCGGGGGTGCGACTATTCTTGGGGCGGTTTTTGAGGCCGGAATACTAGCTTCCCACAGCGCGCCGCTTCGCGGGGAACGGAAGTGCCGCCGTCGGTCCCGTCCGTGGTCCTGCTCCGCTGGCCGGCGGCGTCCAGCTGCGCCAGTGACAGCCGGTAGACGCTCACGCCGCCGGGGAGCTCCACGGGACCGGCGGAGCCCTGCCGCCGCAGCAGCGCTTCCGCGGCCAGAAGGCGGTGGTAGCTGGGTTGTTGACCCCCGACGTCGGCCGCCGCCTTGGCGATCACCCGGAACCTGATGGCCGGGGAAAGTTCACCGAGGGCGTCTTCGGGCAGGCTGATTTCCGGGCCGGAACGCTGCGCCAAACCGGCGTATGTGCGTTCTGCCACGTCCTCCAGGTAGTCGGCGTCCAGCTGCAGGATGGCGGCCGTCCGGGCGAGCGATTCAGCCACGCCGGGCCCGAGTTTTTCCTCCAGCAGCGGCAGCACTTCCACCCGGGTCCGGGAGCGGGCGAAGGACGGATCCGAATTGCTCGGATCGTGCCAGGGCGCCAGTTCCTCCACATGGCAGATCTCCAGGGTGTCCTCGCGGCGCAGGCCCAGGAAGGGCCGGAGCAGCAGGCCGCGGGCAGGCCGCATTCCGGCCAGCGAGCGGGTGCCGGAGCCGCGGGCCAGGCCGAGGAGAACCTGTTCGGCCTGGTCGTCCAGCGTGTGGCCCAGCAGGACCGCGGCGGCGCCCTGCTCGCGGGCCGCGGCGTCAAGCGCTGCGTGGCGGGCATCGCGAGCGGCAGCCTCAGGGCCCATGCCTGTGGGCGCCACATCGACCGTCCGGACCTCCACCGGTGAGAGCCCCAGTTCCTTCAGTGCCTGGGCCGCGGCCGCAGCAACCTGGGCCGACCCCTCCTGCAGCTGGTGGTCCACCACCACGGCGCCCACCGTCAGCGGGTGCCTGTCAACGTGGCCGCGGCGGGCAAAGTAGGCGGCCACGGCGGCGAGCGCCAGGGAGTCCGGGCCGCCGCTGCACGCCACCAGCACGTGGGCCGGGTAGCCGGCCTCCGCCAGGGCGTTCTGGAGCATCTTGCGCGCTTTGCCAACGACGGGCGCCAGCCTGCCGGGCCGCCGTCGGCCGCTTGAAGCGTGAGGGAAACCGGGCACCTACAAACCCATCCGGTCAACCCACAGCTTGGGCTCGTGGATTTCAGGCTCGGTGGGAAGGTTGTCCGCGGATTCCCAGACCCTGTTAAAGCCCTCCATCCCGGCGGCGGCTACTACGGCGCGGACAAACTTGGCGCCGTCGGAGTACTGGCGCATCTTGGCATCGAGACCCAGCAGGCTGCGGATGAATTTCTCGATGACGCCGCGGTCCTTGCCGCGGTCGGTGAAGCGCTGCCGGATAGTCTTGACCGACGGGACGATGCTGGCGTCGACGGCGTCCATCACCACGTTCGCGTGGCCCTCCAGCAGGCTCATCACAGCCGTCAGGTGCGAGAGGGACGCCTTTTCCTCAGGGTTCTGCAGCAGGTCCAGGATGGCGCCGCGGCCGGGGGTGTGGCCGTCTGCGGTCCGGTCCTTCAGGGAGCGGGCGGCGGCGGAGGCCCGCTCCATCAGGGAATCGACGTTGCCCAGCAGGTGGACGCTGAGGTTATCGATCTCGGACAGCATGTGGTGGCGGAGCCAGGGCGCGGCCGCGAACTGAACGCGGTGCGTCTGCTCATGGAGGCAGACCCAGAGCCGGAAATCCTCTGGGGTGACGTTGAGTTCCCGCTCCACAGACACGATGTTGGGGGCCACCAGCAGCAGCCTTCCACCGGCGGGCGCTTTGGAACCTTCGGCGAGCGCGGCGAACGGATCGTATTGGCCCAGGACCTTGCTGGACAGGAACGCCAGGACAGCGCCGAGTTGGCTGCCCGTGATGGCGCCGCTGACGCTGGCCGCCGCCGGGCTGACCGTACCGCGGCGACTTTCGAGCATCTTTTCCATGGCGGGCTTGAGCATCACCGCGAAGCTCTGGGTGTTGGCCTTGGCCCAGTTTGCCCGGTCGACTACCAGGACAGAGGAGTCGCGGAGGTCCCTCGCGGCCTCGAGGCCAGTGATCTCGTGGACGTGGGGGACGGAGGCATCCGCGAGGCGGCGCAGGCTGTCCACGGCCTCGCCGATTTCCGCCGAGCCGAGCGTTGGACCCGCGGAAGCCAGCCGGGCGGCGGTGGATGCGGCCAGGTCCCAGTTAATCAGGGCCTGGGCCGGGCTGGATGATACCGGTGCGGACGAATCACGTGCAGTGGACTCCATAGCCCCATCACATCACAGCCTTCGGCGGATGGCCCTTAAGTTCGCTGACCGGCGAACGCCCTGGCCGTGGTGGGCGCCCCCGGCCGACCGGTTCACAGCCACCCACAGGTGAGGGAAAGCGGCGTGACAGCTCCCGCCGGCAAAGTGGTCATAACCGCCCCGAAAGGAGAACCCATGGTCCCCTACCGTCCTGTTCCTCCCCTTACCCTCGGACCCGGCGGGGGCTGGAAGTCGGTGGTCGCCGCCGTCGTGATGGCCGGTCTGCCGGGCACTACCGCGACCTCCGCAGTGGCCGCAGACCTGGACTTTTCGGTAATGGCGCCCGTGGACAGTTCCGGAAAGCCGTGAGCCGTTACCGGCAGCCGCAGGCAGCCAGTGCGGCGGCCGCGCGGTCCACGGCCTGCCGGTTGCCGGCGGCACCAGGCGCCAGTCCGTTGCCGATGAACGAGAACACCAGGAGCCTGCCGTCGGCGTCCACCACGTATCCGCTGAGTGCGATCACTGTGTTCAGCGTGCCCGTTTTGGCCCGGACCAGGCCCGCGCCCCGGGACGATGCCGCGTCCTCGTAGCGGTCGTGCAGGGTTCCGGTCAGTCCTGCCACCGGGAAGCCGTCCAGTGCGGCCCGGAGCCGGGGATCGGTTCCGCTGGTGATGGCACGCACCGCGCCGGCGAACTGGCGGGCAGACGCCTGGTTGCCGATGGCGAGACCGGACACGTCCGCGAACCGCATACTGCCGGTGTCAATGCCGATTTCGGCGAGCTGGGCGCGGACGGTGGCCGTGGCGCCGTCGTTACTCGCGGACTCCCCCGCAGCCGCCGCTGCCATCCGGCCCAGGACCTCCGCCAGGTAGTTGTCCGAGGTCTCCAGCATCAGGCCCACCTGTTCGCCGACCGTGGCGGACTGGACCTCCGCCAGCGCGGTGGGCGCGCTGCCAGTGGTTTCGGGAGCGGCGCCGGGCCCGGCTTCGGGCGCCGGGGAACGTCCGACGCGGGCCGCTACCGTAAGTCCCGCAGCTGTGCCGGCCGCCTTGAGCTGCGCGGCGAACGCCTCCCCGGCCGTGAGCGCCGAGTCCTGCGGGCGGGCGCCGGTGGTGACGGCGGGGTTGTATCGCGCGGCGTTCAGGGCGAGCGGGAACAGCGGCGCAACCTCACCGGCCGCAACGTCGCCGTCAGCCCAGGCTGGGTTCAACGCGGGTCCGCTGAATAGGGAATCGTCTACCAGGACCGTTAGCTCGCCGGTTGTTCCGCTGGCCTGGAGCGCTGCCACCGTGGAGGTGGCGAGCGTGGCGAGCCCGGCGTGTCCCATCACTCGGTCCGGCGCGGATTCGCCGGCACCGAGGAGGACATCTCCGCCTCCGGTGAGCACCACCTGGTTGGCGGCGGCACCGGCCAGTACCCTGGTGCTGAACCGGTGCTCAGGACCGAGCGACTGCAGGGCGGCCACTGCAGTGAATAGCTTCATGTTTGACGCGGGGATCCGGTTGTCCGACCCGCCTCTGTTAAAGAGGACATCGCCGGTGTGCGCATCCTGGACAAGCCCGGTGAAGGTGCCGTCGCCGTCGGGCCTTAACACAGCGTCCAGCTGCGCCGTGACGGCGGGCGGCAGCGGCAACGGCGCGCTGTCCGCGAGCGGGGGCAGGCCTTGCCGGGCAGCGAGCGTGGCCGGCGGCAGCTGCCAGCCGGGTGTTACGGGCGCCGCCACGGGAGGCGGTCCCACGAAAGCCGGGGCGATCAGCCAGCCGGCCGGGAGGCCCAAAATGACCATCAAAGCCAGGAGGAGCGCAGTAGGCCAGGCCCGTAGTCCGCGGTTGAACATCCGCCGCAAAGCGTCCATGAACCCGCCGGGGCGCGCTGTTTCCTTCATGCTGGTGCTGGTCCTCAAGTCCTGAAATTTCCCCACAAGTTCCTGAAACCTGGGCCTCTCGCTATATCCTCAATAGTAGTCGGCGGCACCGACACTCCTTTTGTGGTTCGTCTCCTGTGCCGCGAACCCCCTGCAATTGCCGAGGAGCATTCCATGAAGCATGACGTGACCATCGAGATTCCCAAGGGATCACGCGTCAAGTACGAAGTTGACCACGAGACCGGCCGCGTCCGCCTGGACCGCGTCCTCTTCACTTCCATGCAGTACCCCACGCACTACGGGTTCTTCGAGAACACCCTCGGCGAAGACGGCGATCCGCTGGATGCACTGGTGCTCCTGCAGGATTTCGACCTGCACCCGGGAGTCATTGTTGAGTCCCGCCCCATCGGCGTTTTCAACATGACCGACGACGGCGGCGGAGACGCCAAAGTCCTGTGCGTTCCGGTTGACGCCCGCTTCGACCACATCCAGGAAATCAGCGATGTCAGCGACTTCCTGATCAAGGAAATCGAGCACTTCTTTACCCGTTACAAGGACCTGGAGCCGGGCAAGTGGGTCAAGGCTGAGGGCTGGGGCGACCGCGCCGCCGCCGAGGCCGAGCTGGAAGCCTCCATCAAGCGTTACGTGCCGGCAGCTCACTAATCCCCACCGCTTAAAGCAACGCGGGGTCACTTCGCGCCCAATCCGCCGGCGGCATTGGGCCGAAAGCGACCCTCCCTTTCCGCGACCTACCCTCGCAAGCTCGGCCAGGGAACCCTGCGGATGTGGGCCCATGTTGTGGTTTAAGGTTGGTCGGTGAGTTCCGAGCCTTTATTTACTCCTCCGTGCGGTCCGATCAGCGGGTGGCGGGACGGCGAAGTGGTGCGTGCTACCGGCATCCCCTACGCCACCGCCGGCCGCTTCCAGCCTCCAATGGCCGCGCCTGACCGGACCCCGCCCTTTGCCGCGACCAGTCCCGCGCCGGCCTGCCCGCAGGGTCCCGTTCCGTTCCTCGACGACGTCCTGGGCACCCGCTACGGCGAGCTCCCCGGCAGCGAGGACTGCCAGCGCTTGTCCATCACCGTGCCGGCGGGCTTGGCCGACGGCGAGCAGGTACCGGTCATGGTGTGGCTGCACGGCGGTTCGTACACGTCGGGATCCGGTGATTTGGCCATCTTCGACGCCACGTCCCTGGTTGCCGAGAACCGCGTGATCGTGGTGTCCGTAACCTACCGGCTTGGCCTGTTCGGCTACCTGTCCACCAACACCGGCAGGCCTGCCAACCTCGGCCTGCTGGATCAGCTGGAAGCGTTCCGCTGGGTGCAGCGCAACATCGCCGCTTTCGGCGGTGATCCCGGACGCGTCACGGCGTTCGGCCAGTCAGCGGGCGGCGACTCCGTGGCCCACCTCATGGCAACGCCCGAGGCGCCGTCCCTGTTCCAGCGGGCCATCATCCAGAGCGCGCCGCTGGGGATCACCCGCGGCCGGCACAAGATGAGCCATGCCATGGGCATCGCCGCGGAAGCCGTCACCGAAGACACTCCGGCCATGGAGGTTGTCGCCATTGAGGACCACGTGTCGCAGGTGGCCCGGAAGTACGGGCTCATGGCGGCCATGCCATTCGGCACGCAGTACGGGCACGCCCCGCTGCCGCCCGAAGCCGAGATTGAGGCCGCCTGGAATGAGACAGCGCCTGGCATCGAGGTACTGATCGGGCACACCTCCGATGAAGCCCGCCTGTTCCTGCCGCGCAGCCCGTTCGTCAGCCGGCTGGGCCAGGTTCCCCTGCTCGGCACCGCGGTCGTCAGGGCCATCAACTGGGCTGTGACGGAGGCGGTGTACGGCCGTGCGGCCCGCAAGTTCGCCCGCCGCCATGCCCGGGCCGGCGGCAAGGCCTACAGCTACCTGCTGTCCTGGGGTGCGCCCGGGAACTTCTACCGCGCTGCCCACACCGTTGACCTGCCGCTGCTCTTTGGAAACCAGCAGACCTGGGCCGCTGCCGGGCTCCTTACCGGCGCAACGTGGGAAGAGATCGACGCCGTTGGCAGTGAGGTGCGCAGGTTGTGGGCGGCGTTCGCCCGGGGTGACGGACTGGGTGCGACGGGCGGAATTCCCGGCACCCTTCAGTACCGCGCGGCCTGACCCATTGTCAGCAACGCGGGGTCAGATTGTGCCCAACACGGTCAATGGCGTCGATGGCCCGCTGGTAGCGGTCCACGCCGTTGAGCATGGCCATGTCGAACGGCGTGGTGGCGGTCCCCTCGTCCTTGTAACCGCAGACGTGCAGGCCCTCCTGCTTGGTTCGGCGGTATGCCAGCCGGTGGATCAGCGACGGATAGCCGTGGTAGGCGAAAATGATCGGCTTGTCCGGCGTGAAGATCCCGGCCACGTAGCGCGACGTCAGGCCATGCGTGTGCCCACTCGCGTCCTGGAGCCGCATCAGCTCCACCACGTTGACCACCCGGACCTTCATCCCGGGGCCCCTTCTTTCCGGGGCTCGGCAGCCGCGACGGTTTCCCCGGTGGGCACATCCCCGGCGCACGCGAGCACCACGTCGGGGTCCGCCCCCGCTACCTCGGACCCCGCAAACTTCCAAATGCCCAGCCCGCGCCGGCAGTGGTTGGCGGCGTCGGCCGGCCCCAGCCAGGTGGGCTCCAGCCAGCCCTTGCACAGGTGCTCGCTCAGCACCTCCAGGACCCGGCCGGACCGCGCAGGGCAGCACGGCGCCATCGTGGGCCGGGTCCAGGACGTTGTGTGAGTGCCAGCTCGCCGCGAGCGGCCCCGTTTCCGCTTCGCCGTCGCCCATTACGACGGTGGTGATCAGCTTGGGATTGTCGGACACAGACCCGTAGGCGTGGGCCAGCGCGTACCCCAGTTCGCCTCCCTCGCTGATGGACCCGGGGGTCTCCGGCGCCGCATGGCTGGGAATGCCACCGGGATACGAAAACTGGCGGAACAGCTCTGCCATCCCCGCCTCGTCCGGGCCCGCGGCTCCATAGATTTCGGAGTAAGTCCCCTCCAGCCAGGCGTTCGCCACCACGGCCGGCCCACCATGGCCGGGGCCGGCAACGAAGGGCATCTCCTGGCAGTCCCGCCGGACCACGCGGTTCAAGTGGGCGTAGACAAAGTTCAGGCCCGGACTGGTCCCCCCAGTGGCCCAGAAGCCGGGACCTGGTGTGGTCCGCGGCGAGGGGTTCGCGCAGCAGCGGGTTGGAGCGGAGGTAGATTTGCCCCACCGACAGGTAGTTGGCTCCCCGCCACCACCGGTCCACGAGGTCCAGTTCGTCCTGCGTCATATGGTCCTGCTCCGGGCTGCCGGTCATAACCGTCCTCACGTCGCTGCGCGCCGCCCCTTGGCATCCGTGCCTCCATCGCAACATCTTCGGCGCGCTGGCACAATCCGGCAGACCCTCCCTGCGTGCGGCTCCCGTCCACTTGCCATCGGTCTGCTACCAGCGGGTAGTCTGTTTTTCACATGTTCACGTTGACCATCAACCAGACCGATAGCCGGCTAGACGGCGACCGCGTCCCTCAACTGTTGAAGGACCTGCGGCACATTCCTGCGTGCCTTGATTTTGACCGCTCGGTGGAGGATGAAGTCCAAGGAATTGTCGACTGCCCGCATCAGGCGGTGGAAGCGTCTCTGATTGCCCTGCGCTGTGGCTCCTGGTATGTAGGCCTGGGGATTGGGCCCGTCAACGAGCCGCTGCCCAACCAGATCAAGGACGCCTCCGGCCATAGTCTGGTTTACGCCCGGCGCGCGGTTGACCGGCTCCGCAACGGCAAAGAGCGAATTCCCGTTGCCGTGGAGGGTCCCCTCGCGGACCTCGCGCACGAAGCCGAAGCCGTCCTCCGGCTCCTGGGCCACATCGTGAGAGGCCGGTCCGATGCGGAGTGGCGGGTCCTTGACCTGATGACCCCGGGCGTCCGCGGACAGCAGAAAGCGGTGGCACACGAACTCGGGATCACCACGCAGGCTGTCAGCAAAGCGGTGGCCCGGGCGCAATGGACCGAGGAACACGCTGCTCGGCCGGCGGCCGCCCGGCTCCTGGCGCTCATCCTCGAGGTGCGCTGAACGGTCCCGCTACCGGTGTGCGTTCGCAGTAGGCCACGCCGGAAGCCGCATGGGCGGAAGCAGCCCTTACGGGAGGAGGCTGCGGAGCACGTGGGCGGCGCCGTCGTCGAACACTGACGCGGTAACCTCATCCGCCGCGGCGATGACTTCCTCCGGGGCCTGGCCCATGGCGACGCCCCGTCCGGCCCAGCCCAGCATTTCGATGTCGTTGCGGCCGTCTCCGATGGCAACGGTGCGGTGGGACTCTGTCCCCAACTGGCCGCGGAGCCGCTCCAGCGCACTGGCCTTGGTGACGCCCGCCGCGGCGATGTCCAACCATGCGGTCCAGCCGACGGAGTACGTGACGCCGGCCAGGCCGATCTGCTGGATGGTCTCGGAGAACTCCTCCGGCGTGTTCTCGGTGCTGAACACCACCAGGCGGACTGCTGTGGCTTCGAGCAGCGTCTGGAAGTCGACGCCGATCGCCTCAACGCCGAAGCTGGCGTCCTGGAAGCGTTCGGTGGCGAGGAAGTTGCCGTCCTCGTCCTCGAGTGCGTACTTGGCGGTGGGCAGGCGTTCGCGGAGGGCGCGGAGGGCCGGGGCGGGATCGAACGTGGATTTGTGGATGATCTCGTAACCGTCGGCCAGGTCCGGATCCAGCCGGAGGGTCACTCCGCCGTTGCAGCAGACGGCGTAGCCGGTGTGGATGCCAATCTGCTCGATGATGGGCAGCGTGGCGTTCAGGGAACGGCCGGTGGCGATCAGGACGTCGTGCCCCGCAGCCACCACGGCTTGGGCGGCCTCCCGGACCGGCGCGGACATGTGGCCGTCGTGGTCCACCAAGGTGCCGTCCACGTCCAGGGCCACCATGAACTTGGTGGTGGTGTTTTCGTTTGCGATCCGCTGGTCATCGATGCCAGCAACTGCGGTTTCAGTCAATGTAGTCATGCATCCAGTAGACCAGAGGTCCACTCACACCGGCTAGGACGCAGGCCACAGCACCCAATGAACACACGCTTAATACTCACAGGTTATCCCCGGTGTGAGTGTTAACCTGTGGCCGCTTGCACCTAGCCCCCTCGTGCAGAAATTCCCCGCCAACGGGTCAAATCCCCGCCGCGTTCCCCGGGGAAAGGTCCGTCTCGAGGGGAATGGCCGGGACTTATCCACATGAGGGCACACACGGCTGGCTGGGCACCGGCATTCAGCCAAGCATGGAGTCATGGAAACCGCTCCCCCGGCCCTTGTCCTCGCCCGCTACCGGCGCGCCCTCACCGGAAGCGACCGTAGCCTGAGCCGCGGCTATAACAAGGGCGAGTTGGTCCGCGTCAGGGCGGGCGTCCACTACAGCAGGGATTCATGGCTCGCACTCAAGCCTCGGGAACGCTATTCGATGACGGTGGCCGCTGTGGCGGCCAGTGACCCCTCGGCAAACTTCTGCTACCTGACCGCCCGGAGGATCTGGCGGTTGACGGGGAGGGATTCATTGCGCGGACGGACTTCTATTGGCCCGCATACGGCGTCATCGGGGAGTTCGACGGCGATGCCAAGTACCTCGACGACGAACTCCTGGCCGGCCGCAGCACGCGGGAAGCCATTCTGGCCGGAAAGAAGCATGAAGATCGGCTGCGTGCGCTCGGCTACACAGTTGTCGGTGGGGACTGGAAGTCCCTAACCAGCCCGGAGCTGCTGGGGCGGAAGCTCGCAGCGGCCGGCATCCGCAAAAAGAAATCCCCGCCGCATGGTCTGATCCCCTTGGCGTTAGCCGGGGAATGGACCATGCGGCGGGATTTCTTCGCGCAGCTGCAGAAAACTTAGAGGACGGGGAAGACTTCCATGCCGCCCAGGTAGTTCCGCAACGCGGCCGGGACGGTGACCGAGCCGTCGGCGTTCTGGTGGTGCTCCAGGATGGCCACGATCCAGCGGGTGGTGGCCAGGGTGCCGTTGAGGGTGGCCACGGCGCGGGTGCCCTTGGCCACGCCTTCGCTGGTGAGCACACGCTCACGGATGTTCAGGCGGCGGGCCTGGAACGTGGTGCAGTTCGAGGTGGAGGTCAGTTCACGGTAGGCGCCCTGCGTGGGGACCCACGCTTCGCAGTCGAACTTGCGGGCGGCGGACATGCCAAGATCTCCGGCGGCGGTGTCGATGACCCGGTACGGCAGCTCGCACTTGGCCAGCATCTCCTCTTCCCAGGCCAACAGCCTCTTGTGCTCCGCAGCTGCCTCTTCAACGGTGGTGTAGATGAACATCTCCACCTTATTGAACTGGTGAACGCGGATGATCCCGCGGGTGTCCTTGCCGTGGGAGCCGGCTTCACGGCGGTAGCAGGAGCTCTGGCCGGCAAACCGGATGGGCCCGGCCGTGAGGTCCAGGATCTCGTCCGCGTGGTAGCCGGCCAGGGCCACCTCGGAGGTTCCCACGAGGTAAAGGTCGTCTTCGGCGAGGCGGTAGATCTCGGCGTCGTGCTTTACATCAAATCCGGTGCCCTGCATGGTCTCCGGGCGCACCAGGGTGGGCGTGATCATGGGGACGAAGCCGGCTTCGATGGCCTGATCCATGGCCATCTGCAGCAGCGCCATCTCAAGGCGTGCACCCACGCCGCGCAGGAAGTAGAACCGCGAGCCTGACACCTTGGCGCCGCGCTCCATGTCGATCGCGCCGATCAGTTCGCCGATTTCCAAGTGGTCCTTGGGCTCGAAGTCCGGGAACTCGCGGGGCGTTCCGACGGTCTTGACCACAACGTAGTCGTCCTCGCCGCCCTCGGGGACGCCGTCCTCAATGAGGTTCGGGATGGCGCGCAGCAGTTCATCCTGCTTGGCCTGCACAGCGTCAGCTTCGGCGGAGGCGGCCTTGACCGTGTTGGCCAGTTCCTTGACTTCGACGAGAAGGGCTTTCTTCTCATCGCCCTTGGCCTGCGCCACCTTCTTGCCGAAAATGTTCTGTTCCGCGCGGAGGTTTTCATACCGGATCAGGGCAGCCCTGCGGGCGGAGTCTGCGGCGATGATCGCATCCACCACTGATTCGTCGGCGCCGCGGGCGCGCTGGCTGGCACGGAACTTGTCCGGGTTTTCGCTGAGGTCTTTTACGTCGATCACCAAACAAGAGTATCTAAATCCGGCGAACGCAGGGCTGCCGCCCGGACGCGGGTATGCCGGCGCCGCGGCCGGGATACTGTTGAAGCACCATGAACGACTGGCTTCTTTACCTCCTGAGCGCGGCGGCGCTGGCTTTCGCTGTCTCCAGTTGGTGGGGCGTGCGGAAGCTCAAGGCCCTGCACGTGCGGAGTGCTGTGCACGAGGATGCGCACGAAACGGGCCTAGGCCAGCAGCGCGTGGCGGTCATCCTCAATCCCGTCAAGGCGCGCGCCCCCGAGGCGAAAGAAGCCATCCAACGCGCATGCCTCACTGCCGGCTGGGAGGATCCAATCTTTTTAGAGACGACGGCGGAGGACCCGGGATACTCCCAGGCCAAGGCTGCGATGGACTACAAGGCCGACGTCGTCCTGGTGGGCGGCGGCGACGGTACCGTGCGGGTGGTGGCTGAGTCGCTCGCGCACACGAATGTGGCCATGGGCCTCATTCCGTTGGGAACCGGGAACCTGCTGGCACGCAACGTCGACCTGGACGTTTACGATCTCCGCGCGAGCGTCCAGACTGCGCTGTTCGGCCAGCAGCGCTACATCGACACAGCCCGAATGGGCATCGAAAACTCCCGCACTGGCCACTTCTCCGAACACGTGTTCCTGGTGATCGCCGGGATCGGCATGGACGCGGAAATCCTGGGGGACACCAATGCCGGCCTCAAGAAAGCGGTGGGGTGGCTGGCCTATACCGAGGCCGGCATGCGTCACCTGCCTGGCCGGCGGAGGAAGGTTTCCGTCGCCCTTGATGACAACGCGGAGCAGGTGCGGAACATCCGCAGCGTACTTTTCGCCAACTGCGGGTTGGTGCCGGGCGGCATCGATTTCATCCCCGAAGCCATGATCGACGACGGCATGCTCGACGTCGTGGTGATGAGCCCGAGGAGCGCCATCGGCTGGCTGGCCATGTACGCGAAAATCCTCTTCAAGCACAAAGGCAACCTGCCCATCATGACCATCTACCGGGCGGGGAAAATCGTCATCAAGTGCCCGGAGCCCATGCCTACACAGATCGACGGCGACACGTCGGGTTTGGCCACCAAACTCACCGTCACGGTGGCGCCCCGCTCGCTCCTGATCAGGGTAAAGGGTTAGCAGGGCTAAAGCGGGCTCAGACACCGGCGGCGGGCTCAGGCACTGGCCTTCTTGGCGGCTTCCTCTGCGGCGGCCTTTGCGGCACGCGCCTCGGATTGCTCGCGGATCATGGCCTGCTCTTCTTCGAAACGCAGGCGGTCCGCGCGATCTGCCTCATCGCCGTCCCAGTCCTGGTTGTCTGCGGCGGGCTTGGGGTTAACGATCATGCCCTGGCCGTCATTGTCCGCGCTGCTGGTATTCATGACCTGCTCCCTTCGTTAGGGGCCGTCCCCCAAGTTGATCAGGTAAGCATACGCACAGTAACAATCGCGCGGAAGTACCTTGATCTACGCTGTGGGCGAAGCCCCGGAAGCGGTTTCAGGCGGAATGGATTCCCCTCTGAGGATTCCGGCCACCCATTGATGAGCTGCCTGGAATGCAGGGTCGGACGTGTGTGGTGCCACGACGACACCTTGTTCGTCCGCCCGACGATAGGAGCCCAGGAAGCGGGTGGCCGGGCTGATGCGGTGAAGCCCGGTTAGCGCATCAGCCACGCGGGCATCCTGCACATGACCGTCGGCGTCGATGCTGAAGAAGTAATGTCCGAGGTACTGCCCGGTGGGCCTGGATTCGATTCGGCTGAGGTTGACGCCCCGGGTGGCGAACTGGTCCAAAATCTCCATCAGCGCACCAGGCCTGTCCTCGGGCAGGGGGACCACCACGGTGGTTTTGTCGGCGCCCGTACGCTCTGGAAGGACGCCGGGCCGGCTTACCAGGATGAACCGGGTCACTGCACCCGGATTGTCGCCGATGTTTTCCGCCAAAACGGCAAGACCGGGTTGCTGCCGGGCCGCCATCGGTGCGCAGATCGCCGCGTCGTAGTGGGCGCCTTCAATCAAAAGCCCCATGGCGGCCGCGGCCGTTGAGGATCCGGGAACGTATTCTGCACCAGGAATATTCGTGTCCACCCACAGTCGGCACTGTGCCCACGCGTGGCCATGGGTGGAGACGCGGCGGATGTCAGCGAGTTGGACTCCCGGGCGCGCAACCAGCACAAAGCTGATGGGGACCAGCACCTCGCGGATGATGCGGAGTTCCGGTCCGCCAGCAATGGCATCGAGCGTGGCCGTGACGCCGCCTTCGACGGAATTCTCAATGGGGACCATGGCCGCATCCGCTGAGCCGTCACGCACCATGTCCAGCGCCGCACTCACGTTGGACGCCGGGATACGGATAGCCGCTGCGGCCCCAGGCACCAGCAGCAGCGCCGCCTCGGTGAAGGTGCCCTCGGGCCCGAGGAACGTGTACGTGGCGGGGGACGGCATTAAATATTCCTCTAGGGTGATGGACGAAGCGTGGGGTGGCAGCTACAGAACGAGCGGCTTGAGCCCGTTGTCGGATACCAAGGGCTTCCCCGACTCCATCCACTGGTCCATCCCGCCGGCAACGTTGATCGCCGCAAAGCCCTGTCCGGTGAGCCACTGTGCGGCGCGGAAGGACCGTCCGCCGGTGCGGCAGATAATGTACAGGTCCTGATCGGGATCCAACTCGTCCAGCCGTGCGGGCAGTTGGTCCAGCGGAATATGGACCGCACCCTCTGCGTGTCCCGCCACCCATTCGTAGTCTTCCCTGACGTCCAGGATAGCGGCGTCGGCCGGAACGTCGTTGACTGGCACGGATTCGAAATCGCTCACGGGAGTCCTCTTTCGGATGATCATGGTCTCCTCCCAGCCTAGCCCCAGCCTCCGCCATGCCCGCCGAAACCGTGCGCAGGTTACGCTTCTCATTGATCCTGAGGAGGAGCCTTGCCCGCTGCGCAGACGACAGCTTCGATGCCCGAGATCCCACTGTCAGCCGTTCAACTGCGGGATTCCCTTCGCTCCGGAGAACTCTCCGCGCGCGAAGCCACCGCGCACTTCCTGGCCCGCATCGCTGAGCGGAACCCCCTGCTGGGTGCGTTCGTCACCGTCACGGCAGAACAGGCAATGGCCGACGCCGGTGCCGCCGATGTCCGGTATGCCCGGTTTCGCAGCGGCCCGGGAAAGGGGGCGACGGACCCCGCCGGAGGCGCTGCCGAAAGCCTGCCACTCCTTCACGGCATGCCTCTTGGCTTTAAGGACCTGACCGATGTGGCCGGCGTGGTAACCACCCACGGCAGCGCGGCGCTGGACCACAAGCCTGCTCCCGCCGACGGGGCGCTCACTGCGCTCCTGAAGGCCGCGGGCGTGATCTCGCTGGGCAAGACCCAGGTTCCGGAGTTCGGGCTGACGGCATACAGCGAAAACCGCATCGCCCCGCCGTCGCGCAATCCGCACGCCCCCAGCCGGAGTTCCGGCGGCTCCTCCGGCGGCAGCGCCGCCGCAGTGGCCGCCGGTCTGCTCCCTTTCGCGCCCGGGACCGACGGCGGCGGTTCGATCCGTATCCCCGCGGCGGCCTGCGGACTGGTGGGACTCAAACCAGGCCGCGGCCAGGTGCCAGCGGGCGAGAGTTCGAGTGATCCCGCCGGCCTGGTGGTGGCGGGCCCGCTTGCCCGGACCGCCGCCGATGCCGCCCTGCTCATGGATGCCCTGGTGCCTTCCCTCAAAACCAGCTACCTCGAAGCGGTCCGGATTGAACCGCGTCCGTTGTGCATCGGCCTCACCCTGGACAGCCCCTGGTCCGCCATGTTCCCGTTCACGCCCGAACCGGAAGCCCTGGAGGCGCTGCGGACGGGCCGCGACATGCTGGAACATGCCGGGCATGCCGTTACCGAAGCCGCCATCCGCTACGACAACCGCTACCCGGACGCCTTCACCACAGCCTGGACAGCCGCCGTCGGGACAGCCCGGATCAGTCCGCAGCGGGAGGCGCTGCTGGCCCCGCTGACCCGGACCTTCCGGCGCAGGGCCCAACAGCGCAGTGCGTCCAAGCTGAACGAATCACTGGCCTTCCTACGCCGATTCCAGCGCGACACCACCGTGCAGTACGGGGCCTGGGACCTGATGCTGATGCCTGCCCTGGCGCAGACGCCACGGCCGGTGGGCTGGTTTACCGGCGCCACACACGGCGACGAGCGGTGGCCCGCCGCGGCATGGGCGGGCGACGCCGACGACGACTACCGCAGGCAGTGCGAATTCGCGCCGTGGTCCTCCATGGTGAACGTCTGCGGGCTGCCGGCCATCACGATCCCGGTGTATTGGACCGGCGGCCAGCCGGCTCACGGCCTCCCCATGGGCATCCAACTGGTGGGGCCGGCGGGATCGGAATTGCTCCTGCTGCAGGTGGCGGCGCAGTTGGGGTTCTGAAGTTGGCACGAACCGGTTCCCGGGTGTCGACTCCTGGACCGATGAGGAGGACGATTGAAGGACAGTCACTATGAGGAGGTCTGTGATGTGCTATTCATCGAGCAAGGATTTCGGGCGGGGTATCAAGAAGGACGCCACCCGCGAACCCGAAGCGCGCCAGCAGACACCGCCGGACCGTTCGGAGCCCACATTCACGGCTCAGGACTTCACCTTCTGGGCCTTCCCGCGTCGCCGGAAGACCCACGAAGCACAGGAACCTGCGGCTGAGCGCACCAGCGAGCGGGTCTGACCCCTTGGCCAAACCTGCTTGCCGAAAGGCCCCCGACCCGGGGGCCTTTCTACTGCCCGGCAGGGCACGGCGCCCCCGCCCAAAGTTGCTCGCTGGAACGCCCGCGCACCAAGTTTCCGCAGCGAAAACTAGATTCCTGCGGCGAAGCGTAGGGTCCGGCTAGTATCCGTACGATGTGCGGTACGCCATCAGCCCGAGGATGAGGAACAGCCAGAAGGCGCCGTAGCCGAGGAGGCACAGGTAGCCCAGGACAAGCCCCGTGATGGACATTCCTTTGCCGGACGGTTCGCGGCTCAGTGCCAGGTGGCCCGTGATGATCGCTGCGAGCTGCGGGATCATGAACCATCCCAGGAGGACCGAGGAAATACCGCAGACCATGCTGGTGATGCTGAGGCCTTGGGTTCGGCCTGCATGCCGTAGTACCCGGGCTGGCTATACTGGTCTGCGCCGGCCCGGCTCCAGTCATGTAGGGGCGGGGCGGGGATGTCGGAACCTTGGGGCGGAACAAACTGTGGCGGCTGGTAGCCGGTGGGCGAATCGCCCGTTCCTTGGGCGCCGGCCCCCTGCGATCGCGGACGCGGGGGTGTTTCGTCACTCATGGTTCTCCCCCTTCAAAGTCTGCGCGTTCCAGCCTACCGTTGCTCCCTGGACAGTCCTAGCGTCCCCAGCCGCGTCACTAACCTCTCAGGTCAATACACCTAGCCACCCCAATACGGCAGCACGTAGACCGCCAAAATTACAAAGCCGGCGAGGCACAGCAGCCTGCCCATTCCTGCGGCCGCCTGTTGCTGGGCACTCGATTTCCGGCCACCGCCGGGGCCAACTAAGCCGGCACTGCCAATGCGCCCGCGGCTGCCGGGCGGGAGCTGCCGGGGCCCCGGCCGTGCCGCCGGACGCTGTGAAACGCCCGGCCCACCAACGGGCGGCGTCCCCCCGGCGCGATGGACGGTCAACGACTTCAGGGCGGGACTTTCCGCTGCCGGTTCCTCGGTCAGTTGCCGCCCGAGGTGTTCATAGAGGCCCACCACCGTCTGCTGGTCGAGTACCGGAGGCAGTGCCAGCACGGCGTCCACAACACGGTCGGCGCCCGCCACGGCAACGTCCGCATTGGTGATCGCGAAGAGCTCAGGCTGGCCGGCGAGGCAGATCAGTGGGCGGACAAACCGGCGGTGGGCGGGCACGAGCACCGAGGCGACGACCGCGCACTGGGCCAGCGCACCCTCCACGGACTGCGTCCTGGCAAACCGGCCCTGCCACAGGACCCCGGCGGAAACGCGCACTTCACCTGTCCAGTTCTTGGTGTCCACCACCACCACGCCGCCAGGCCCCACCAGAACATGTTCCAGGATGGCTTTCGGCCGGCCTGGCCAATGCACGTCGTGGAGCAGAAACCAGCCGTGCGGGATGAGCCGGCTCAGCTGGTCGGCAACATTGCGTTCACCAACAGCACCTTCGTCCCAGGACTTTGTGGCCCGCTCGGCCTGGTCGAGTTGGCGCTTGAACCGCTGCACGCGCTCTGCAGCAAGCCTTGACTGCTCGGCCGTTCCGTCCCCTGCCACCATGACCGGTCCCCCACTTTCCTGGCGGCAGCACCGCCGCAGTGCCCGACGGCGGTGCTGCCGCCGTCGCGCATTCCTCCCTGACTTTTCCGAACCTAACAGCGGCAGCCGGTGCCGGTATATAGGTACTTTTGCGCCAAGTACTCAGGAAACCACTTGTTCATGACATTCCGCGTCACAGGGTCCGGAATCTGGACAGCGGCGTATTGCCGCCCGCCCGGGTCTGGCATGCTGGTCCCATGGCTAGCCGCGCGGGCACAGTTGCCCAACCCCAGGACCTTGTTGACATCACTGCGCTCCTCGATGCGTACTACGACATTTCGCCGGATCTTGGTGATCCAGGCCAGCGTGTGGCGTTCGGTACCTCCGGGCACCGCGGCTCCAGCCTCAAGGCATCGTTCAACGAAAAACACATCGTTGCCATCACCCAGGCCATCGTGGAATACCGGGCCGGGCAGGGCATCACCGGCCCGTTGTTCCTGGCGAAGGACACCCACGCCCTGAGCGAACCGGCGCAGAACTCCGCACTGGAAGTGCTCGCCGCCAACGGCGTGAACGTGCTGATCGACGCCCGCCACGGTTATACGCCCACGCCGGCACTGAGCCACGCCATCCTCACGTATAACAACAACCGCCAGCCCGGCCATCCGGAGGCGGACGGCATTGTGGTCACGCCCAGCCACAACCCGCCGGCCGACGGCGGCTTCAAATACAACCCGCCCCACGGCGGCCCGGCCGATTCGGACGCCACTGGCTGGATCGCCAACCGTGCCAACGAACTGCTCGAAAACGACCTCCGCGGCGTCAGGCGCATTTCCGTCGCGGATGCCCTTGCCGCGGACAGCACCGGCAAGTTCGATTTCCTCAGCAGCTACGTTGACGATCTCCCGTCCGTGCTGAATCTGGATGCCATCCGCGAAGCCGGTGTCCGCATCGGCGCCGACCCCATGGGCGGTGCCGCAGTAGATTACTGGGGCGAGATCGCCGAACGCCACCACCTTGACCTGACCGTCGTGAACCCTACCGTCGATCCGCAGTGGGCCTTTATGACCCTGGACTGGGACGAAAAGATCCGGATGGACTGCTCCTCGCCGTTCGCGATGGCGTCCCTGATCAACAGGATGTCCGACGGCGGCAGTTCAGCCGCGTTCGACGTCGCCACCGGCAATGACGCCGACGCTGACCGGCACGGCATCGTTACCCCTCTTATTGATGGGGTGGGTGGGCTGATGAATCCGAACCACTACCTCGCCGTCGCCATCGATTACCTCTACCGCAACCGCAGCGGCTGGAACCCAAACTCTGTGGTGGGCAAGACCCTGGTATCGTCCTCGATCATCGACCGTGTGGCGGAGAGCCTGGGCCGCAAGCTGGTGGAGGTCCCCGTGGGCTTCAAATGGTTTGTGCCGGGCCTGCTGTCCGGCGAAGGGGCGTTCGGCGGCGAGGAATCGGCCGGTGCCGCGTTCAACAAGCTGGACGGCAGTGTCTGGACCACCGACAAGGACGGCATCCTGCTGGCCCTGCTCGCCTCGGAGATCACCGCGGTCACGGGCAAGTCCCCGTCGCAGCTGTACAAGGGCCTGACGGACCAGTTCGGCGCCCCGGTCTACGCCCGCATCGATGCAGCAGCCACACGGGAGCAGAAGGCGGCACTTGGCAAGCTGTCGCCGTCGGACGTCACTGCCACTGAACTGGCGGGCGAAACGATCACGGCCAAGCTCACCGAGGCGCCCGGCAACGGCGCATCCATCGGCGGCCTCAAGGTGGTGACGGAGAACGCCTGGTTCGCCGCGCGCCCGTCCGGGACCGAGGATGTCTACAAGATCTACGCCGAGTCCTTCAAGGGCGAGGAGCACCTCAAGCAGGTGCAGGCCGAAGCCAAGGCGCTGGTGGACGGCGTGATCGGCTAAACCCTCTCTCACTTAATACCCTTTGATCGCCAACGCTCTCTCACTTTCCCAAGGAAAGTGAGAGAGCGTTGGCGATCAAGCTGCAGTAAGTAAGGCAGGGTCAGACGGTCCGGACGACGTCCTCGTAGGCGAACTTGGGCTTTGCTGCACCCCACGCACCTTCACCGGCCTGGCCAATGTTGACCACCAGGAAGCTCTTCTGCTCGCCGGCCGGGAAGAGCTCGGCGTCGATGGCGCTGAAGTCGGCGCCGGTCATCGGGCCGGCGGCGAGGCCGAGGGAGCGGACAGCAATGATGAAGTAACCCGCCTGGAGGTGCGCGTTGTTGTTGCCGGTTGCTGCGGCCAGGTCCGGGGCGGCGTCGTACATGGCCTTCGGTGCATTGAACTCGGGCAGGAACTTGTCCCACTGTTCGGCCCAGGCGGTGTCGTAGCTGAGGACGGCGACGAGCGGCGCGGAGGCTGTCTTGGCCTTGTTCCCGTTGGCCATGGCGTCAACGAGCTTGGCGCGGGCCTCGTCCGAGCGGACGTAGGTGATGCGCAGGGGCTGGGCGTTGAATGCCGTGGGGCCGAACTTGGTGAGCTCGTAAATGGCGCGGGCCTGGTCCTCGGTCACCTCGCCGGTGAAAGTGTTCGCGGTGCGGGCTTCGGCAAAGATGGCGTCGACGGCGGCCGAATCGATGACAGCTTCTTCGTGGGCAATAGTCATGGGCGTCCCTTTCACTGGGCCCGCCCATCGAAATGATGGGCCGGCAGTCTGCTTTCCATAGTTGCAACTTCAAGTGAGCCTGATTTCTTCCACTGCCGGCATATGACCTCCCACACAGCCGGACGGCGGGCGCGGCTGGGCGGTAGTGTTGCACCGGAAGATCTCCCGGCCCCAGCGGCCACCCCCTGAAAGGCCTCCGCCATGAGCATGCTCGGAATGAAATGGAAGCTCCACGGCAACGGCAAGGCGATCAAGCCCGGCCACGTGGTCGGCCCGGACGAGCGGCTGGCGTGGCCGCTGACCATCGGCGTGGGCATGCAGCACGTGGTGGCCATGTTCGGTGCCACGTTCCTGGTCCCCATCATCACCGGGATGCCGCCGGCCACCACCCTGTTCTTCTCCGGCATCGGCACTCTGCTGTTCCTGGTCATCACCAAGGGCCGCATCCCCAGCTACCTCGGCTCCAGCTTCGCTTTCATTGCCCCCATCATGGCGTCCCAGCAGCAGTTCGGCGTGCCCGGCGCGCTGGGCGGGGTGGTGCTTGCCGGCGTCGTACTGGCCCTGATCGGTGCGATCGTCCAGAAGTTCGGTGCGGGCTGGATCAACCGGTTGATGCCGCCGATCGTCACCGGCGCCATTGTGGCGCTGATCGGCCTGAATCTCGCCCCTGCGGCGAAGTTGAATTTCGCCGCTGCCCCGGTCACGGCCGTGGTCACGCTCGCCACCATCATTCTGGTCAGCGTCCTCTTCCGCGGCATCCTCGGCCGCCTGAGCATCCTGGTGGGCGTGGTGATGGGCTACCTGGTGGCCATGCTGCGCGGCGAAGTGAGTTACGACAAGATGGATGCAGCCGCCTGGATCGGGCTGCCGCACTTCCAGACACCGGAGTTCCATGTGGGCGTGCTCGGTCTCTTTGTCCCCGTGGTGCTGGTCCTTGTGGCCGAGAACATCGGGCACGTGAAATCGGTGGCGGCCATGACCGGGCAGAACCTCGACGACGTCTCCGGCCGGGCGCTGATGGCCGACGGCGTGGCCACCGTCCTCGCCGGCGCCGGCGGCGGTTCCGGCACCACCACCTACGCGGAAAACATCGGCGTCATGGCGGCCACCAAGGTGTACTCGACGGCGGCGTACTGGGTTGCCGGCGTGTTCGCCATCGTGCTGAGCTTCTCGCCGAAGTTTGGCGAACTGATTGCCACGGTTCCCGCGGGTGTGCTGGGCGGCGCGGCCACCATGCTGTACGGCTTGATCGGCATCCTGGGCGTGAAGATCTGGGTCCAAAACAAGGTGAACTTTGCCAACCCGGTGAACCTGACCACCGCCGCCGTCGCGCTGATCGTTGGCATCGCGGACTACACCTGGACAATCGGGGAACTGACCTTCACCGGCATCGCGCTGGGCTCCGCGGCGGCCCTGGTGATCTACCACGGCATGAAAGCCATCGCGAAGGCCCGGGGCACCGTGGCCGAGCCGGAAACTGAGCTTGCGGGCCTGCCGCCCGCGGCAAAGGCCGCCCTCAACGCCGCAACTAAACGGGCACCCAAGAAGCGCTGATTCATCAGCGGCCTGCGCCCCGGCGGCGCAGGCGGCAGCTCCGAGCTGAGCCTGCGGGCTCAGGCTGCGTGGCCGCTCCCGAAGAATGGACCCGGCGGGCTGATACCAAAAACCGGTCCGGGCTCGGGCCGCTTGGCGGTCAGCGTCTCTTCTGCGGGGTGCCGCAGCTGCCGGACCACCCACGGAACCAGGTATTCCCGAGCCCAGATCAGGTCCTCAGACCTGGCCTCCTTCCAACTCCTGACCAGCGGCTTGGGTTCCAGCGGAACCAGCGTGTGCTGCACACCGAGGGCCCTCAGCACGGCCGCCGCGATGGTGTGGTGCCCCAGCGGCGAGAAGTGCAGCCGGTCCGGATCCCACATGCCGGGGCTTGAGAGTTCGCGCAGGAACCACAAATCAACCATTACCGCGTCATGGCGGGCGGCCACGGTGTGGAGGTTCTCGTTAAGGATGGCAACCTTGCCCCGGATCTGGTTGAAGACCGGAGTGGCACCCCAGTCCGGTCCGGCGAAGAGGACCACCGTGGCGCCGGACCGGGTCAGTTGGGCCACGCCGGCGTCGATGATTTCTGCGAGCCGGTCGGGATCGCTGCGCCGGAAAACAATATCGTTGCCGCCGGCGGAAAGCGTTACCAGGTCGGGCTTCAGAGCCAGCGCCGGTACAAGCTGCTGGTCGAGGATCTGCTGCACCATCAGGCCGCGGACGGCAAGGTTTGCGTAGGCGAAATCAGCATGGTTGGCACTCAACTCTTCAGCTACACGGTCTGCCCAGCCCCGCAATCCGCCGTCGCTGCGGGGTTCGGGGTCGCCGATCCCCTCGGTGAAGGAGTCGCCCAAAGCCACCAACCTGTGCCATGGGTGGGGTGCAGGCTCCGCTGCGGCGTTCCGGACGTCCTTGTCCTGGTTCCAGGCGTTCATGACTTACTCCCTGTTTTGTAGGGTCCCTCTTTCCGGCCGTTGTTCAGCCGGGATGAGTCCACCGAAACCGGTATCTTCCTGGCCCGGTTCCGCCGGGCCGGGACGCGAAGCGGCAACGATGTTCAGGGCTGTCTCGCGAAGCCCCTGGTTGGTATGCCGTGCGACGGTCCGGAGGTACTGACGTGCCGCTTGGTGGCCAAGCCCGTAATCAGACGTGAGGACGGTGACTGCCAGGTCCATCAGCATCATGGAACTTTGGGCCACCGCCAGTTGCGCGCCCGCCTCGGACCGTTCGGCCACGCGCACCACCATGCGGAGGGTTCTGCCCGCCTGCCGCGCATACCGGCGCGTCTTGAGGATGTCGTCACTGGTGAAGGCGTGGGGCGTGGACGCGTAGAGGCTCAGCGCGGCGCTCCAGGCGGTCCCTGCCGTAATCGGGATGGACAGCAGCGACCTGACGCCGTGGTCCGCGGCAACGCTGGCATACCCTGGCCACCGGCGGTCGCGGGCGACGTCGGCCAGATGTACAAAGTCGCCGGCGCGCAGGGATTCCAGCACGGGTCCATCCGCGAACGAGCACTGTTCTTCGTCTGCGGCCCGGGCTGCGGCGCTGCCTGCGGCGGCGGTGCGGGCCGCGGCGGCGGTGCGGGCCGCCCCCGGGCGGAAAAACGTGACCGCCCAACTGATACCGCGGAGGTCGCCGTGGATGTCGCGCATGAACTCGTGGGTGACTGCATCAAGGAAGTCCTCGACAGCCGTGCTGTCGAACACTACATCCTGGGGGTCGGGAAGCGATTCCCAGCCCGGCCCCCCGGGGGTTGCCGCGGCCATGATCCACGCCTAAATTCGGAACGCGTGGCCCACTGCAAAACCTCTTCTAGGATACGTCCGGAGGGGGCTTCACGGGTGGGATCTGGTGCACCAAATGGTCCCGGGCCCACAAAAGAGCCGAC
Source organism: Arthrobacter sp. UYEF21 (assembly GCF_040546085.1). Classification (NCBI taxonomy): domain Bacteria; kingdom Bacillati; phylum Actinomycetota; class Actinomycetes; order Micrococcales; family Micrococcaceae; genus Arthrobacter; species Arthrobacter sp. UYEF21. Next base: position 133,545 of record NZ_JBEPNF010000004.1, on the reverse strand, counting down.
GACAGGAAAGTGCCGCCCGGCGCGCGGCCGGACGGCACTTTCCCTCCGTAAGTTCAGAGCGCGGTGACCAAATTTGCTCGGCCGGCACCGGGCAGGCAAGGCCCGCACCCGAGGTCAGCCGGCGTCGAAACTTTCCGCGTCGTCGTTCGGCGACTTCTCTTTGGGCAGGTCATTGCCGCTGCCGTCCGGCAGGCCGGACGCGTCCGGGCCCGACTCCGACGAGAACGGCTCCGAGCCTTGTGAATCCGCATTGGACCCGTCGATTTCAGCCTCTGCGGAGGGAACCTCCGCATCAGGCGGCACGGGCGGCTCGCCTGGTTCAAACCCGGGATCATTCGAGTCGGCTTCGGCATGGTGCTGGTCATCCGTACCGCCGAACCGGCCAGCCCCGGGCTCGCCGGCACTGTCCTTATCCTCCTCGTCGAAGTGGCTGAGCTTGGTAGTACCCGTGGCGAATGATTCGAGGTCGGGGCTGTCCTGGTTCAGGCCAGCGGCGTCAAAGTCTTCTTCGTCGCGGGGCTGCGCAAACTGCTTGTTGTCCGCACCGCCCATCTCCTGCTCCACCGTCGGCGTGCCGTAGCCGCCCACTTCCTCTGCCGGTTCCGTGCCCTGGTTCTCCTGACTCATGGTTCCTCCTGTTGTGGATGTGGGTGAATCTGACGTGCAAGTGTTTCAGAGACCTTTGCCACCGGTGACCGGCAGCACCGCTCCCGAAATATAGGACCCCTGGTTGGAAGCCAGCAGAACATAGGCGGCCGCAAGCTCAGCTGGCTGGCCGGCCCGCTGGAGCGGCGTGTCCTGGCCGAACGTGGGGAGTTTGTCCGGCCACTCGGTTGCGGGAATCAGCGGCGTCCAGATGGGGCCGGGAGCCACCGCGTTGACCCGGATTCCCTTGGGCCCCAACTCCTGGGCCAATGCCTTGGTGAACGCTACCTGCGCCGCCTTGGTCATGGCGTAGTCAATCAGCCCAGGGGACGGGTTGAACGCCTGGATGGAGGCCGTGGTGATGATCGATGCACCGGCCTTCAGATGGGGAACCGCTGCCCGCGCCGTCCAGAGCAGGGAGTAAAGGTTGGTTTTGAAGACCCTGTCGAACTCCTCGGTGGAAAGGGACTCGAGGCTGTCCCGGTTTTTCTGGTAGGCCGCGTTAAGTACCACCACGTCCAGGCCGCCTAACTCAGCCACGGCGTCCTCCACGATCCGCGCGCTGAATTCCTCTTCCCGTCCGTCGCCGGGCAGAAGCAGTGCCCGCTGGCCCGCTTTGCGGATCCACTCTGCGGTGTCCAGGGCGTCTTCCTGCTCTTCCGGAAGGTAGGAGATTGCGACGTCGGCCCCCTCGCGGGCGAAGGCAATTGCGGCAGCCTTTCCGATCCCCGAGTCTCCGCCCGTGATCAGCGCCGCCTTACCTTCCAGGGCGCCATGCCCTTCGTAGCTGAGTTCCCCATGGTCCGGCTTGGGATCCATGGGCGCCGTCAGGCCTGGCTGCTCCTGCTCCTGCTTCGGGAAGCCGCCTGAATGGTAGCTGACCCGGGGGTCTGCGGACAGCTCTGGCTGCTTCTGTTTATCGCTCAAAGTCCACCTCTTCATTCGGCTTCAAAGGGCTCACGCGTCACCGGCCCTTCGAAACTATCCCGCCCGGAGGAGCAAGTCCACCGTTCGGCACAAATAATCAGTAAACTTACCAATTGTTGAACTTGGCGCAACGTCGGCCCAGCTTTGGAGCACTCAGGATGGCCGCCGCGCCCCTGTGAACGAGGAGAAGCAATGTCGGAAGTGGAGGATTTCACCGGCAACACAGGCCGGAACGAAACCCGCGAAGAACAGCTGGACCGGAACTGGGCTGAGCTCCTGCAGGAACTCAGGGTCCTGCAGACGGGGGTCCAGATCCTGGCGGGCTTCCTCCTCACGCTCCCGTTCCAGCAGCGGTTCGAGGAACTGGACGATTTCCAGGTCACCCTCTACCTCGTCAACGTGGTCATCGCCACCCTCACCACCGCCTTCATCCTGCTTCCCGTGAGCGTCCACCGCCGGCTGTTCCGCCAACGCCTCAAGGAGACGCTGGTATCAAGCGCGGACTCCATCACAAAGATCGCGCTGGCCGGAGTGGGAATGCTCAGCGTGGGGACAGCGGCACTCGTCTTTGATGTGTCGGCGGGCCGGTCTGCAGGCCTGACGGCCGGCGGCATCCTGCTGGCCATCCTGCCGGTACTGATGATCTACGTCCCGTTGCGTCTGAACCGCCGCGCCCAGGAACGGTAACCGGAAGCCACCGCCCAAGACAAGAGCGGGGCACATCGAGCGAAGGAGGGGATACGCGCAAATAGCCCAGGGAACACGGCCGCTGCTGGCCAATGCCGGACCGTTCCTGGCGTTTTACGGTGGAATGATCCTCTCCGGCGCGGCGGCCTAAGGCTCTTCCGAGTCCAAACCCATGGGCAAGGCCGCCCCGCAGGACCAGGATCCACGCGATGCCACCATCAAGGACGCCGCACCGTGGCCGGTCAAGCGGGGCAGGCTGGTGCTCAAGCTCTACGAACACTCGCTGTCCATCCTCCTTGTGCTGCTGTTCGCGGCCTCCTTCAGCCTGCACGCAGCCGGCGGAGCCTCGGCGTACAACGACGAGCAGCAGAGCCATGGCCAGCCCACCGTCACGGTGCTGGGATATCTGGCCACCAGCCGTTTCTGGTTCGAATCCTTCCAGAACTGGCAAAGCGAATTCCTCGCGGTGGCCGTCCTGGTGGGCGCCTCCGTTTATCTCTGCGAAAAGGGGTCACCGGAGTCCGAACCGTTAGCCGACCCGCACTACGAGACCGGTGCCTGAGCGGCCTTCCGCAGTTGCGGAGGGCCGGCGTCAGGCGCCCTCCAGAACCTGGCTGGTGGCCCAGGTCAGGTATTTTGCGGCATTCGCGACGGCGTCTTCCGGGCTTGCCGCCACGTCGAGGAGTTGGGCAGCGGCTACTACACCGTGCCCGGCGAGGTCTTCAGGGGTGACCAGGATCCGGCCGGCCACCACGATCACCGGGATGCCCCGTTCCCGGGCAGCATCGGCGAGCGCGATGGGGGCTTTGCCGGTCAGCGACTGGGAGTCCATGGACCCTTCGCCGGTGATCACCAGGTCCGCATTGTCCAGTTGGCCGGCCAGGCCGGTGAGCGCCGCAACCAGCGCAAATCCGCCTTCCAGCCGCGCGTTCGTGAAGGCAAGGAACGACGCAGGGAATCCACCCGCCGCCCCGGCGCCCGGGATGTTAACGTCCCGGCCGGTGGCTTCACGCAGGAGGGACGCCCAGTTGCGGAGGCCGGCGTCGAGCAGTTCTACCGCTTCTTCGTCGGCTCCCTTCTGGGGGCCGAAAACATGGGCGGCACCGCTGGTGCCGACGAGCGGGTTCTGCACGTCCACCGCGATCCGGAACCTGACTGTGGACAGGCGGGGATTCAGGCCGGAGGCATCCAGGGCCACCACATCGGCCAGCGATCCGCCGCCCAACGGGACTACGTTCCCGGCCCGGTCCAGCGGTTTAAGTCCCAGTGCACGCAGGGCGCCACTGCCGCCGTCGGTCATGGCCGATCCGCCCAGGCCCAGCACAATCTCGGTGGCGCCGGCGTCGAGGGCCGCGGCAATCAGCTGTCCGCAGCCGTAGCTGTGGGCCCGCAGGGCATTGGCCGGCGTGGGCTCCATCTGCGCCAGGCCCGAGGCCTGGGCGGTTTCAATAATGGCGGTAGCGCCGCCGTCGGCATTTTTCCGGACGGCCCAGGCCGCACCAACGGGCTTAAGGATGGGCCCAACTACCGCGTTTAGCCGCTCCTCGTAGCCCGCAGACACGGCCGCCTCCAGCGTTCCCTCACCGCCGTCGGCGATCGGAAACTGGTTGGCGACGGCATCCGGGTAGACCCGCAGCGCCCCTTCTGCGATGGCGGCAGCGGCCTCGGCGGCGGTGAGGGAGCCTTTGAACTTGTCCGGAGCGATGAGAATACGCATGCCGCCCATCATGCCAGTCCGCCGCCGGAAAGCGCTTGCCTGATCCCGGCATGCGGACAGCGGCCTACCGGCTGGGGGCTTTGGCCTTGAGCACCGCGAAGTAGCCCGGGATCCTGCTGTCCCCGTCAGCGTCCATCAGTGGGTTGGTTTCGATGGTCGCAGGCCCATCTTCCACGAGCGTCCACTGGTCCGCCGGCATCACGCGGGCAAGTTCCTCCGGCCCGAAGTGTCCGGGCATGGGCAGTTTTCGGATGGCCAGCTCCAGCGGGGCCGGGATCTTCCGGAGCGAGGCGCCCAGGTGCGAGACGTATTCCACCGGGTTTCCGGGGTAGTTCGTCTCCGCCAGGAAGACCGTGCCGCGCTCACCCACCACCTGCCGGAGGTTGTCCATCAGCGCGGCCTGATCGGCGGCGTCCAGAACGTGGAGCACGCCGCGGACGAACACATTGGCGTCCGTCGATCCCGCCAGCCCTGCACCCGCGCCGGGCAGGGTCATGTCGCGCGCGATGTACTGGACGTTGCTGATCCCTGCGGATTCGTCCTGTGCGCGGGCCACTGCATGGTCAGAGACATCCACCCCGATGACCTGCGGTGAAAACGCGGCGAGGGCCCGGCTGAAGCCGCCGTGACCGCACCCCACATCCACCACTGGGAGCTGGGGATCGAAGTGCCGGGCCAGGATGTCGCGGTAGCCCTGCAGTTCGTGGTCCGAGCCGGAGTCCCACAGCACTTCGCTCCGGGCACCGGTGCTGGCGATGCCCGCCCAGTACCTGTCCCAGGCAAGCACCCGGTCTTTGGGTGCAGAACGGGACAGGCTGATGAGCTTGGGCAGGATCAGATACTTCCGCCAGGTGGAGCGCATCGGTTTCAATGGGGAGGACACCGTTCAAATATAGGTCCCCGGCCGCCTGGCGACGGTGTCGGAAGGGCAACGGGTGGGTCAGGCCCCGGCTGGCTGGTCCTTCAACAACCAGGCCATGGCCTCGTCCCGGGACGTAAAAAAACGGGTGGGGCAGGGCAGCCTGTTGATTCCCAGGATGAAATTGGCCAGGACTTTGTCAACGGGCGATGCCCCCAGCAGCGCGATTCGGGACGCCTGGCAGGGCCGGCCGAAAACAGCGCGGGCGCCGCGGCTGACCTGGGCCGTGGTGGCCATATCCACCAACATCGGATGCCGGCTGTCGCCGCACATTTCGTTGACGCCGCGCATGGCGGCTTCGGCGTCGGCCTCGGAGATGGACACCGCACGCGGCCACCTCAGCTGGATGACACCCTGCCCATCCAGCGTGAGATCCGCCATGGCACCCTCTGCAGGCTGACTCGTCACTATTACCCTCCGCGCATTTATAAACGGACCCGCTGTGCCCCGTCACCCTACAATGTACTCATTCAGGACCGAACGGGTGCTCATCAGCAGCGAGGGGGACAGGTTGCCAGCGGACACGCCACACGTCGCAACCGTGCCGTACCTGGCCGTCGTGGCGGATCCCGACGCGGGACGCCGGGAATTCACCACCGCAACCCTCGAAGCGGCGGGCTTTATGGTCCGGGCTGCCGGGAGCGCCCCGGGCCTCTCAGCCCTTCTTGAGGGCAGCGAGCCCTCCGTCCTTGTGCTGGACAGCTCACTTTCGGACATCGACGCGTCTGCTCCCGTGCTGGTACTCGTGGATCTGGACAGCCCGGCCGAGGTCAAAGCCGTGGAGCATGCCGGCGTGCGGGACTGCATCGCCAAGCCGCCGGCGGCCAAGGAAGTGGTCCACCGTGCCACCGCTCTGATCAACCTGGTTTCACGCCGGACAGAGGCACGCCAGGAGGCGGAGTCGCTGCGCGAAAGGCTGCGGCAGGTCTCGGCGGCCATTCGCGGAACAAACGATCCCCAGCTGATCTCCGACTTTGTGGTGAAGGGGTTTGGTGAGACCTTGGGCGCCGACCGTGTCTGGCTCACCACGTTTGACGATTACCGGGTGCCACCCATCACCGCGCAGTGGCACCGGTCCAAACTCGCTCCCCTGCCTGAGACCCTGTTCGCGTACCCGGACGAGGCCCGCGCGGCAGCGGATCTCCTCTGGGCGCGGGCAGAGTCCCTGACGGCGGACGGGGCCATCGTGCAGGGCGGAACGGGTGACGCCGAGCTGCCGGCCGAACTCGCCGCCCTCGGCGCGGCCGCGTCCGTGGCCGTCCCGATGGGCGAGGGAAGTTCGTCGCTGGGCATCATCTGGATTGCGCAGCTGGACTCCCCACGGGAATGGTCGCGGGCAGAGCTCGGCCTGATCCAGCACGTGGCCGGCAACGCCGCCCACGGCCTGATCCAGAGCCACCTGATCACCAGCCAGCAGCAGGTGGTCAAACAACTCCGGCAGCTGGACAAAGCCAAGACCGACTTCCTGGCCACCGTCAACCATGAGCTTCGTACTCCGCTGACCTCGATCATGGCGTATCTGGACATGATCCAGGAAAATACCTCCGATCCGGTGTCCATCGAGGTCCACCAGATGCTGGACATCGTGGTCCGGAATACCGAGCGGCTGCGCCTGCTGATCGAAGACATGCTGAGCGTTTCCCGCAACGGGCACGAGCTGACTCCCCAGCAGCTGACACCTGTCCGGCTGGCGCGGACGCTGCAGATTGTCATTGCCGCACTCACGCCGCTGGCAAAGCTGCAGAACGTCAGCATGGTGCTGGCCCCCGTTGCCGACGACCCCGAAATCATGGCGGACGAAGTCCAGCTGCAGCAGGTCTTTACCAACCTGGTCTCCAACGCCATCAAGTTCACTCCAGGCGGAGGAAGGATCGACGTGGCCAGCGTTTTGGATACCGAAACCGACGGCACAAACTGGGCCACCGTCAGCGTCTCGGACACCGGGATGGGGATCTCCGAGGACGAGATAGCCCACATCTTTACCCGGTTCTACCGTGCCTCCAACGCCATGTCCGGGGCGGTACCCGGCACCGGCCTGGGGCTGGCCATCACGCAGGACATTGTCGATCGCCACTGCGGCCGCATCGAGGTGGCGTCTGAGCTGGGCTTGGGCACCACGGTCACGGTAAAGCTCCCGCTCGACACCCATGCTCAGCAGAATCCCTAAACCCGGAGAGGAGGTCCCCTTGTTCGCCGACAATGACCCCAGGCTGTCCCAACTTTTGGAGGGCATCGTCCGGCTTGCCTCCGGCGACCTGCAGTCCCGGATTGAGGTCTCGCCCGCCCGCGACGAACTCGACGCCATCATCATGGGCACCAACCTCCTCGCCGAGGACCTGGAGATCATTTATGAGGAACTTGAACAGCGGGTTGAGGACCGCACCCAGCTCCTCCACGAAGCCCACCGCGAAATGCAGAAAATGGCCATGCAGGACCCCCTCACCGGCCTCGCCAACCGGTCGGCGCTCCTGGCCGCAATCAAATCTGCCCAGGACGACGCCGCCGGCCAGCCCGTCATCCTGCTCCTGGACCTTGACGCCTTCAAGTCCATCAACGACACTCTGGGCCATGCCGCCGGGGACAAGGTGCTGAGCACCGTCGCGAAGCGTATCCGCGGTGCGGTCCGCGGCACCGATGTTGTTGCCCGGCTGGGCGGGGACGAGTTCGCCGTCGTTATGCCTGCCACGGGCCCGGACCAGGCCGCCGTCGTAGGTCAACGCATCCTGGCCGCCCTGAAGGAAGCGATCGAGCTGCCCGACCGGACCATCCGCTGCGGGGCGAGCATAGGACTCAGCATTGGGGAGGCGGGGCGGTCGGCGGCGGACTTGCTGATGCAGGCCGACGTTGCCATGTACGCCTCCAAGGCCGAGGGCCAGAACCGGCTCCACGTGTTCGAGCCCGGTCTTCTGCTGGTTCGCAGGCTCCGCAGCCAGCTGCTCGATGACCTCCGGACCGCGGTCAAGGGCGAGGGGCTGTTGCTGCATTACCAGCCCGTGATTGAGCTGGATACCGGGCGGATTGAAGGCGTGGAGGCCCTGGTCCGTTGGCAGCACCCCACGCGCGGGCTCGTCATGCCGGACGAGTTCATTCCCCTGGCCGAGGACGCCGGGCTGATCTCCGAGCTTGGCCTGTGGGTGCTCACGACGGCGGTGGGCCAGCTCCGGCGCTGGATTGACGACGCGCTGGTTGACAGTACGTTCTCCGTCCGGATCAACATCTCCGCCTCTGACCTGCAGAGCCTGCAGTTCATTGAAGACGTACGGGGCGTGCTCAAGGAAACGGGCGTCCGGCCCGAGCAGGTTGTCCTGGAACTGACGGAAGTGGCCATCGTCAAGGGCAACGAACTGGACCGGTACTCGTTGGGCGGGCTCCGGGGGCTTGGGGTCGGCATCGAGATCGACGATTTCGGGACGGGCTACTCCTCCATCAGCTACCTTCGCCGGCTCCCCGTGGACCGGGTCAAGGTGGACCGCTCCCTGATCGAAGGCCTGGGCACCGACCCCAGCCAGTCACCCCTGGTGGCTGCGGTCCTGCAGCTCGTGCGGGCCTGCGGGCTGGAAGCTGTGTGGGAAGGTGTGGAAACCGCGGAGCAAGCCGAGCATCTGCGGAGCCTCGGCTGCCTGAGCGCGCAGGGGTACTACTTCAGCAAGCCGGTTCCGCCTGAACAAATTCCCGGTCTGCTGGCCAAAAGTTCGGCGCAAAGCAATAGTGGTTAATCGTTGAAGGGATGCGCTTTTGGGCGGTCCCGATATACGATCTAGTTGCGGTGACTCTTCTCCGCGGCCAGGGGACCGGCCTAAAGCAGAAGTAGCGAACTCCGAAGGCGTCTGGAAATTTGAAAATTGAACGGCCATCGGGCCATTACTTCGTCAATGGGGGGCGTGGATGATGACTGTTCGGGTGCAAGCATGGGGAGTTATCGCTGCGGTATTGGCGGATCCGGATCCTGCCGCGGCAGCCATTCGCCAGCGCCTTAGCGACCGCTTGGGCGAAAACCCCGGCGTCCCGGAGCGGGCCTTGCTGGAATACCTCCTGGAACGCCGGCAGCAGGACGCCGTTCAGGGGGGCGCCCTTGACACAGCCCGCTCCATTCAGCCGCTGAACGCCATGCCGCCGCAGGTGGCCGAGCGGTTGGATTCGCTGCGGAGCCTGTCACGGATCAGCGCGCTGCTGGAGAATCAGATGCTGATGACGGCTTTCCAGCCGATCTTTGCACTCGACTCCAAGACTGTGGTGGGCGTCGAGGCGCTGTCGCGTTTTGTGAGCGACGACGGCGCCGGCGCGGAACTCTGGTTCGCGGAAGCTGCTGCTGTTGGCCTCGGCGCCAACCTGGAATTCTCGGCACTCGGTTCCGCAGCATCGGCCGCCGCGAACCTTCCGGCACACCTTTATGTCGCCATGAACATCTCCCCCACCTCGTGCCTCGATCCGCGCCTGCCCGAATTGTTTGACCACATCGAGTTGCCCATAGACCGGATTGTGCTCGAATTGACGGATGGAATTCCTGACGAAGAATACTCGCATTTTATTTCCGCCGTTACTCCGCTGCGGGAACGCGGGTTGCGTATTGCAATCGATGATTCGCACTCCACCGCCGGCACGCTGAGCCGGATGCTGCACCTGCGCCCGGACTTCATTAAGCTCGGCAGAAGCGTGATCAGCGGAGTGGACAGTGATGGCTCCCAGCGGGCTGTTGCCGCATGCATGGTGGACTTCGCGACGCAGCTCGGCACCGTTCTGGTGGCGGAAGGCGTTGAAACCACCGAAGAGCTCAGGGTCCTGACGGAGTTGGGTTTCAGCGCCGGCCAGGGCTACCTGCTCGGCCGGCCGTCTGTGCGGCCGAAGGATTGGGAATCCTGGAACACCCCCCTCGACGCCACCGAACTCCGGCACCTCACCACTGACGCCGGTCACGCCTTCCCTGGGCCTGGCGGCGCTGAACGGCGCTGACAGGCTTCGCCACGCTTCTCCGGTCGGCACTCCACCGCCCCGCTCCAGGCCGGTAGTGTTCCCCTACGCGGGTCCGGTTGGCCAAGTCTGCGGAGTCCTTCGCCGCGGCGTCCTTCTCGGGCCGGTGCGATTCCGCAAGCCAGCGCCGGTCAGCTGCCGGGCCACTCGCCGCGTTCCTGGAGTACCTGCTTGAGCAGATCCGCCCGGTCCGTCACGATCCCGTCCACGCCGAGGTCCAGCAGCCGTTGCATCTCGGCGGGCTCGTTAATGGTCCACACATGGACCACCAGTCCCAGGGTGTGGGCGCGCCGGATGAAGCCCGGCGTCACCACCCGGAGCGCCCCCTGCCGGACAGGAACCTGCAGCGCCTGGACGTCGCGCAGCGGGATCCGGAGCACAAAGCGCAGCCAGGCAACAGGAAGCAGGGGGCCGAGCAGGACAACCAGCCCGTTCGTCACCACCCCCGCCGACGACGCGACCGGCCGGCTCAGCAGCTTCAGCACCGCCCGGCGTCGGCGGTCTGAAAAACTGGCCACCAGGACCCGGTCATGCGCCCCGTGCCGTTCGATGCCGGCGGCCAGGGGGCGCACGGAGTTCCAGTCTTTGACGTCCACGTTCACCCGCACATCGGGGAATGCCGTGAGCAGTTCGTCGAACAGCGGCACGGGTTCGCGCCCGCCGATGGGCGCGGCTGCCACCTCGGCGGCAGTCAGCTCGGAAATCCGGCCACGGCCGTCGGAAACCCGGTCCAGTGTGTCGTCGTGGAAAAGCAGCAGCACGCCGTCGGATGTGGTGTGGACATCCGTTTCGACGTATTGGAACCCGTAGTCGACGGCGGCGCGGAACGCGGCCATGGAGTTTTCCAGCCCATCCTGCGAGAATCCGCGGTGGGCCATGGCGATGGGGCGGGCGGGACGCGAAGCATCGCCGGAAGTGTCAAAGAACGGCCAGGTCACGCTGCGAGCGTACCGGAACCGGCCCGTTATGCCTCCTGCGGCACAATCTCCACATCATCGCTGCAATGCAGCAGCGTGCGGCCCAGCCCGTTGTCGAGATCCACCCACACGGCGGTGTGGTCCAAAGTGATGGCGTCCACCAGCCCGCCGGTTTCGTAACCGGGGGTGAGCGAGACGCGCACGCGGTCGCCCTTTTTCAGTGCACTCCAGTGCGCCGCCGGCTCCGCCGGGCGCAGCGGCTCATCGGCCGTACGTTGGTTGCCGTTCCTTGCCATGACTTCCCCTCAAGCTGCGAATGCGCCTATTCGCGACCCACACTAGGGGGCGAAAGTTAACGCCAGGTGAGCGGAAGCTGTGAATCCTGGCTGCGGGAGCCCGGTCAGGCCAGCTCGACCCCCAGCGCTGCGAGCCTTGCCTCGAGAACCTGGGCCACGCCGTCGTCGTCAAAATGGGGCGCCTGCTGCCCGGCTGCGCGGATGGCGTCCGGGTGGCCGCTGGCCATGGCGTAGCCGTTCCCTGCCCAGCGGAGCATCTCCACGTCGTTGGGCATGTCCCCGAATGCCACGACGTCGGCTGCCTCGATCGCCAGGGACTTGGCGTACTCAGCGAGGGTGACGGCCTTGTTGACACCCGGAAGGGACAGTTCCAGCATGGCCACGCTGGGCGCGGAGTGCGTTGCGTACGCGAGGTGCGCGACGGCGGGCCGGACGGCAGCGAGGAAGTCGTCCGGAGTGCCCTCCCGGACGATCGCGAGGAACTTCACGACGGCGTCGTCCGCGGTGAGCGTCTCAGTCAGCGGCGCGGGGGTGAATTCGGCCAGCAGCTCGCTGGAACCGTTCTCGATGAAGCCCGGCTCCAGGTGGAACCCCGTAAGGGTTTCCGCCGCGAAGAGCGCGGACGGGCGAAGGTCTTTGACGATCCGCCGGACTTCCCGCACGGCATCAATGCTCAACGTCCGGGCGGAGACCAGGCGGTCCGTTTCGAGGTCCCAGACCACGGCGCCGTTGGAGCAGATGACCGTGCCGGTGTGGCCCAGTTGCTCCTCCAGCGGGTGGAGCCAGCGCGGCGGACGGCCGGTGACAAAAACGAGCTCAATGCCGGCGTCCCGGCAGGCGTGGAACGCGCGGATGGTGCGGTCACTGATCTTTCCATCGTGCCCCAGGATCGTTCCGTCAATGTCACTTGCCACCAGCCGCATGCTGCCAGTCTACGTGGGGCAGCCGGCATCGCTCATCCGCGCTGCGCCTCGGCGAGCGGCTGCCTGGAGTCTCCCGGAGACGTTTTTTGACGTGGCTACCCACGGACCCGGCGTCGTGGGACCAACGCCCCCGCCTACTCCTCCGGCACGGCGTTCAGTTCCGCACGGGTGGGCGGGTTGGCGCCAGGCCGTGAAACGGTAATGGCGGCCGCACGGGAGGCGTGGGCCAGGAGTTCAGCAAGGCCTTCAGCCGGCAGCTCACGCAGTTCCCCGCGGTTCTGCGCACCGTCCAGGCCGCGGTCCACAATCCCGGAGAGCAGCGCCGCCATAAACGAATCCCCCGCGCCCACGGTGTCCGCCACCTCCACCTCGGGTGCCGGACATTCCACCTCGCCCGCGGCCGTAATCCCCCACGGACCGGCCGCACCGCGGGTGACCACCACCATCGCAGGCCCCACCGCACCGCCCAGGGACAGCCAGCGGCGGGCGGAGTCCAGTGGATCCACGCCGGGATACAGCCAGGCCAGGTCCTGATCCGAAGCCTTAACAACATCCGCCAGCGACGCGAACTTTTCCGCCTGCCGCCGCGCGTAGTCCGCATCGGTGATGATGCTGGGGCGGCAGTTGGGATCGAAACTGATCGTGGCGGACGGGTGGGCATATTCGACGGCGGCGAGCACCGCCGTCGCACCCGGCGCCAGCATCGTGGCAATCGATCCGGTGTGCAGCAGGGTGGTGCCCTGCAGCATAAAGGCGAGCCGGTCGGCCAGGTGGGGAAGCTCCCAGGTGAGGTCGAACGTATAGGTGGCTCCGCCGTCGTCGTCAATCAGGGCGGTGGCCACGCTGGTAGGCAACTCGTCCGGCCCCTGCGGCAGCATCACCGAACTGGCACGCAGGTGCGCTGCAACGGAGTCGCCGTAGGCATCGCGGCCGTAGCGCCCGATGAACTGCACCGGGTGGTCCAGGCGCGCCAGCCCCACCGCGACGTTGAGGGGGCTGCCTCCCACGTGGGCTTCGATTCCGGAGGCGCGCTGGACAACGTCAACAAGGCCCTCGCCAATAACAGTGAGCATGGTCATACTCTGCCAGAGAAGCGGCCCCGCCACGCAGATTTACTGCCCGTCGCCTACCATGGAGATATGACATCCCATGTCCTGCTGTTGATGGCTACCCCCGACGTCGAACACGTGCTTGCCCTCCGGGGAACCGGCGGTTACCGCCAATACAGGATTCCCGCACTCGCCGTCTCGCGGCAGGGCACCGTGCTGGCCGCCTACGACGGGCGCCCCAACCTCGATGACCTCCCCAACCCGATCGACCTGCTGCTCCGGCGCAGCACGGATAACGGTCGGACCTGGGGCGCGCAGCAGGTGGTGCGGAGCGACGGCGGCCTCAACGGTTACGGCGACCCGAGCCTGCTGGTGGACGTGGATACCGGCCGCATTTTCATGTTCCATGCCGCCGGAACGCGGGCGGGTTTTTTCGAGGCCGTGGCCCAGCTGGAGCCCGATGACCAAGTCCAGCACTGCGATCTCAGCTTCTCTGACGACGACGGCATGACCTGGCAGCACCGCCGGATCACCGCCCAGCTCAAGCTCCGGCCGCCCACACATGCCGGCGAACCGCCCATCACCGGGATCTTCGCCGCGGCAGGCCAGGGCATCCAGATCCACACCGGGCCTTTCCGCGGCCGCCTGGTGCAGCAGTACGTGGTCCTGGCCGGCGGCGAGATCATGGCCGCGTCCGCCTACAGCGATGACCACGGCGAGAGCTGGACTCTCGGCGAGCTGATCGGCGCAGCGACCCATGGCTTGAGCCCCAACGAAAACAAAGTGGCTGCGCTTCAGGACGGCCGGCTTCTCCTCCACAGCCGCGGCACTCCGCGCCGGCTCGCTGCAACGTCCGACGACGGCGGCGCCACCTGGAGCGCACTGCTCCCCGTCGAGGACCTCCCAGACCCGGGCGACAACGGCTCCCTGGTCCGCTTTGACGGCCTTCCGTCCGTCGATTCCCTCGCAGAGGAAGCCACCGGCTCATGGCTGCTGGCCACCAACAACCACGACACAGCCCTGCGGCGAAACATCGTCCTGAGCCTCTCTACTGACAACGGGCGCAGCTGGCCCGCGAAGCTGGTCCTGTGCCCGGGCAGCTCGGCCTATTCGACGGCCGCCCGGCTCCCCGACGGCAACGTCGGCGTCCTCTACGAGCGCCAGGGGTACCGGGAGATTGTGTTTATTTCTGTGCCCGCGGGGCAGCTCACCGCCTGTCTCGCCGGCGTCGAGAACGCCCCGCGCGGGCCCGGCGGCACGGGACTGACCTCCGACGGCGGTCCCGAGCTCGTGTTCGACATGGAACTGCGCTCCATCACCCCCGGCCGCCCGGCGGCCTGGCAGAACGCCGGCGAGTTCCACGTCATGCAGTCCGGCGGGGAGGACTGGGGGGTGCACACATGGAAGGAAATCGGCCAGGGCTACTCGGCCGAAGCGGCGCAGGTCATCGGCACACGGGAGGCACAGGACCTGAATTACGGCCCGATCATTCCCGGCTACAAGGCCGGCGACATCCTCGCCTTCACCGGCAGGGCGCGCAACGACGGATCCTTGCCGGTGACCGCGGTCCGGCTGTCCGGCCCCGGCTCAGACGCCTTCCCCGCCGGGGACCTTGGACCCGGCGAGGAAGTCCTCTACTTCACCCCCGGCTACACCGTCACCGAGGCGGACGTGGCCCAGGGCCACGCGGACGTGGCGTTCGACGTGACCGCCGAATGTGGCGGCACTGCCGTGCGCCGCCGTCGTGCTTTCAGGTTTGATACCCGCACCGGAGGCGTCAGCGCGCCTGAGTGAGAGAGCGTCCCGCAGAATCCTGCGAAGGTGAGACTGCGTCCGGGGAACCCCTGCCGGAAGTGAGAGAGCGTCGGACAACTGGAGCTTGACGTGAAGCTGTGATGACGCTTACAGTCGACATACGAGCTCGGACGTCCTACATCCGATAAACCTTCTGGAATGGCGAGGCCCTCATGAACAACATCACCAAGAACCTGCCGCTGGTCAATGACGCCAGCCGCCGGAACTTCCTCAAGCTGACCGGCGCCATGGGCGCTGCTGCAGCCTTCACCGCCTCTGTCGCCGCGTGCGGCAGCCCTGCAGCTACCACCACCGGCAGCTCAGCGAGCGCTGCGGCAGTCAACAAAGACCTCACCATCGAAGCGGGCATCTCCTACGCTCTCTCCACCGGCTTCGACCCTCTGAGCTCCTCCGGCGCCACCCCGATGGCCGCCAACCTGCACATCTTCGAAGGCCTCATCGAGCTGCACCCGGCCACCCGTGTGCCGTACAACGCGCTGGCGGCATCGGACCCCAAGAAGGTCAACGACACCACCTACCAGGTGACCATCCGCGAGGGTGCCAAGTTCCATGACGGTACCCCTGTCACCACCGAAGACGTCGCCTTCTCCTTCACCCGCGTGATGGATCCGGCGAACAAGTCCCTGTTCTCGCAGTTCATCCCGTTCATCCAGGACGTCAAGCCCGTTGATGCCAAGACGGTTGAGTTCACCCTCAAGTACGCCTTCCCCGGCTTCGGCCCCCGCATCTCTGTGGTCAAGGTCGTCCCCAAGGCCTTGGCCACGGACCTCAAAGCCTTCGACGCCAAGCCCGTCGGCACCGGCCCCTACAAACTCATCTCCGCCGCCAAGGACGACAAGATCGTGTTCGAGGCATTCGCCGACTACAACGGCCCCAAGCCGGCACTGGCCAAGGGCATGACCTGGCTCCTGCTCTCGGATGCCGCTGCCCGCGTCACGGCCGTCCAGTCCGGCCGTGTCCAGGCCATCGAGGACGTCCCCTACCTGGACATCGACGGCCTGAAGTCCAAGGTCAAAGTTGAGTCCGTCCAGTCCTTCGGCCTGATGTTCCTCATGTTCAACTGCAACAAGGCGCCGTTCAACAACAAGCTGGTCCGCCAGGCCCTGCACTATGGCCTGGACAAGGAAGCCATCATCAAGAAGGCCCTGTTCGGCAACGCCAAGGCCGCCAGCTCCTACTTCCAGGAAGGCCACCCGGACTACGTCAAGGCCAAGAACGTGTACGGCTACGACGCCAAGAAGGCTGAAGACCTGCTCAAGGAAGCCGGCGTCACCAGTCTCGAATTTGAACTGCTCACCACGGACACCGCCTGGGTCAAGGACGTTGCGCCGCTGATCCTCGAGTCCTGGAACAAGATCCCGGGCGTCAAGGTCTCCGTCAAGAGCATCCAGTCCGGCGCGCTGTACTCCGACCGTGTTGGCGCCGGCGACTACTCAGTGGTCGCGGCCCCGGGCGACCCCTCAGTCTTCGGCAACGACGCGGACCTGCTCCTGAGCTGGTTCTACTCGGGCGCCACCTGGATGGAAAAGCGCGCCTACTGGACCGCTCCGGAGCGTGCCAAGCTGCAGGAACTGATGAACAAGGGTTCGCAGGCTGCCACAGCAGACGCCAAGAAGATCACCGGCGAAATTGTGGACCTCGTCTCCGAGGAACTTCCCCTGTACCCGATCTTCCACCGCCAGCTGCCCTCCGCCTGGGACGACAAGAAGCTCAACGGCTTCAAGCCGCTGCCCACTACCGGCATGTCGTTCATCGACGTCGGCCGCACCGCCTAAGCTGCGCTGAGAACCAGCGCATCACCCGGGGCTTCCCGGGAACGGCATCACCAACTCGACGCAGCAGAGGGGCTGTGGCCTGCTGGCCATGGCCCCTCTGGGCTGAGAAGCACCACCCCGTGACGCGGCCCCCGCGGCACAACCAATCAAACCGGAGAACAAATTGGTCACGATATTGCGTCTGCTTGGCCGCAGACTCGCAGCACTGCCATTGATGATCCTGGGCATCACCCTGCTCGTCTTCCTTGTCCTGCAGGCCGCTCCCGGCGACCAGGCAAGCTCCGCCCTCGGCGACGGCGCCAGCGACGAAGCGAAGCAGCAGTACCGCCAGGAAAACGGCCTGAACGACCCGCTGGTCATCCAGTACTTCAGCTTCCTCGGCAAGCTGCTGCAGCTGGACCTCGGCGTCACCACGCCGCCGGCAAAGTCGGTGGCTTCCATGATCGGCTCCGCGTTCCCCCTGACGCTGCAGCTGACCTTCCTGGGCGTGCTGATCGCAATCGTCCTGTCCCTGACCTTCGGCATCCTCGGCGCCCTCTACCGCGACAAATGGCAGGACCAGCTGGTCCGCGTTTTCTCGATCGCCGCGATCGCCACGCCGTCGTTCTGGCTCGGCATCCTGCTGATCCAGTGGTTCGCCCTCGGCGCCAGCCCCCTGTTCCCCTCCGGGGGAATCGCGACGCCGGAATCCGGCTTCGGCGGCTGGCTCAACTCGATGGCCCTCCCGGCCCTGGCCTTGGGCATCCCGGTCTCCGCCTCGCTGATCCGCGTGGTCCGCACCTCGATGGTGGAGGAACTGGACCGCGACTACGTCCGCACCGCCATCGGCAACGGTGTCCCCTACCGCGAGGTGGTGTCCAAGAACGTCCTGCGGAACGCCCTGGTCACCCCGGTCACCGTGCTGGGACTTCGAGTGGGCTACCTCCTCGGCGGCGCCGTCGTCATCGAAATGATTTTCGCCCTGCCCGGCATGGGCCAGCTGATCCTCAACGGCATCACCAACCTGGACGTCAACCTGGTCCAGGGCGTGGTGCTCACCATCTCCGTCACCTTCGTTCTGGTCAACATTGTGGTGGACCTCCTGTACTTGCTCATCAACCCCCGAATCAGGACGGTATAGCTCATGCGTAGCAAGCTTGCTGAACGGCTGAGTGCCCCGGGCCTCCGTTTTAAGGCCCTGCCTTGGGGCTCCCGCATCGCCCTCCTCTTCCTCATCATGATCGTCCTCGCGGCCGTCTTCGCTCCGGTCATCGCCCCGCACGATCCGCTGGAGACCTTCATCCCGGCCACCCCGCCCGGCGCCGAGAACCTCTTCGGCACCGACCGCCTGGGCCGTGACATCTTCTCCCGCATTCTCTTCGGTGCGCAGTCCTCGCTGATGATCGGCCTCGGCGCCGTCATCCTGGCCATCCTGGCAGGCGCCCTGCTGGGCTCCTTCGCCGCCACGTCCAGCAAGGCAGTCAACGAACTGATCATGCGCCTGATGGACATCCTGATGGCGTTCCCGGGCATTGCCCTGGCCGCAGTGCTGCTGGCCGCGTTCGGCAACTCCGTTCCCACCATCATTATCGCGATCGCCATCATCTACACCCCGCAGCTGGCCCGCGTGGTCCGCGCCAACGTGCTCTCCCAATACGGCGAAGACTACGTCCGCGCCGAGCGTGTGATCGGCGCAGGCCGCTTCTACATCCTGCTCAAGCACATCGTCCGCAACACTGCAGCCCCCGTGCTGGTGTTCGCCACGGTCATGGTGGCCGACGCCATCATCCTCGAAGCCTCGCTGTCCTTCCTCGGCGCCGGCGTCCAGGACCCCGCACCGTCATGGGGCAACGTGATCTCCTACGGCCGCAACCTGGTCCTGTCCGGCGGCTGGTGGGCCACCACCTTCGCCGGTGTGACCATACTGCTCACCGTACTCTCCCTGAACATCCTCGCCGAGGGCCTCACCGACGCCATGGTGAACCCGAAACTGCGCAAGGCACCTGTAGTAAAGGACGACGACGGCGCGTCGGCTGTTGTTGCCGGCGCAGCGGTGGGGGCCGGCGTCGACACCCAGATCGGGACGTCCGTGGCCCAGCCGTCAGTGGTGGAAGAGCACGAGCTCGACGGCGTGCGCGCCGCCTACGGCGACGTCCTCACCGAGGAGCACTACAACGAGGCGGCCATCCTCTCCGACCCGAAGCTGGCAGCGGCGAACCCGCACCTGCTGCTGGACAGGGAACTGGAACTGCTCTCCGCGATCGAGGCCCGG
Source organism: Arthrobacter sp. UYEF21 (assembly GCF_040546085.1). Taxonomy (NCBI): domain Bacteria; kingdom Bacillati; phylum Actinomycetota; class Actinomycetes; order Micrococcales; family Micrococcaceae; genus Arthrobacter; species Arthrobacter sp. UYEF21. Next base: position 114,656 of record NZ_JBEPNF010000004.1, on the reverse strand, counting down.
CGCACCGACCGCCTCCCCCAGGTACCGGCCGGCGCGCGCAACGTCCTGGAGGTCAGGAACCTGTCCATCCGCTTCCCGGGCCGCTTCGGCGACACCGCCATTGTGGACAACGTCTCCTTCACGGTCCGCGAAGGCGAAACCATGGGCCTGGTGGGCGAATCCGGCTGCGGCAAGTCCATCACGTCCCTCGCGGTCATGGGCCTGCTGCCCAAAACGGCGCAGGTCACCGGGTCCATCAGGTTCGACGGCAAGGAACTGCTGGATCCGGCCACCAGCCACAGCAGCATCAAGGCCTACGAGGGCCTGCGCGGCCAGCAGATCGCCATGGTCTACCAGGACGCCCTGAGCTCCCTGAACCCGTCCATGAAGATCAAGGACCAGATGGAGCAGCTGACCAAGCGCGGCGGCCGCAAGACCCCCACCGAGCTGCTGGAACTGGTCAAGCTCGATCCCGTCCGGACGCTCGCCAGCTACCCGCACGAGCTCTCCGGCGGCCAGCGCCAGCGCGTCCTGATCGCCATGGCCCTGTCCCGTTCGCCGAAGATTGTGGTTGCCGACGAGCCCACCACCGCCCTGGACGTCACCGTCCAGAAGCAGGTGGTGGACCTGCTCAACGAACTGCGCGAACAGCTCGGCTTCGCCATGGTCTTCGTCAGCCATGACCTCGCCCTGGTGGCTTCCCTGGCCCACCGAATCACGGTCATGTACGCGGGCCAGGTGGTGGAATCCGCAGAGGCTTCGGAGCTGCTGCAGAACCCGAAGCACGAGTACACCCGCGGCCTGCTCGGCGCTGTCCTGTCCATCGAGGCCGACGCCGTCCGCCTGCACCAGATCCCCGGCACCGTCCCGTCCCCGCGCGACTTCGCCTCAGGCGACCGCTTCGCCCCGCGCTCACTGCGGCCCGACGCCGACCCCAACCAGGAACTGGTCCTGACCTCTGTTTCGTCCGCCAGCGGCGGGGACGCTGACCACTACTGGGCGAGCCACCTGAAGGAGGATGCAAAGTGAGTCACTCAATGCAACCAGACTCAAAGCCGGTCATCGAGCTCAAGGACGTCAAGGTCTACCACCACGCACGTGGCGGCGGGCTCTTCCGCCCGAACATCGTCAAAGCGGTGGACGGCGTCGACTTCACCATCAGCCGCGGCGAAACCGTGGGCATCGTGGGAGAGTCCGGCTGCGGCAAGTCCACGCTCGCCTCCGTGCTCGTTGGACTGCAGACGCCGACGTCGGGCGAGGTGCTCTTCCACGGCAAGCCCGCCATCAAGCGGAACGCACACATGCGCAAGGAGTTCGGCCGGTCCGTGTCGGTGGTCTTCCAGGACCCGGCCACGGCGTTGAACCCGCGCATGACCATCCAGGACATCCTCACCGACCCCCTGCAGATCCACGGCATCGGCACCGCGGCGACGCGTGCCGCGAAGGTCAAGGAACTGCTGGCCCTGGTAGGCCTGCCGCAGTCCGCAGCCGAGGTCACGCCGTCGCAGGTTTCCGGCGGCCAGCGCCAGCGTGTGGCGATCGCCCGCGCCCTGGCCCTGGACCCGGACCTCATCGTGGCGGACGAACCGACGTCGGCCCTTGACGTCTCCGTCCGCGCCCAGGTGCTGAACCTGCTCTCTGACCTGAAGACCCAGCTAAACCTCGGCATGGTTTTCATCTCGCATGACATCCAGACCGTCCGCTACGTCTCAGACCGCATCTGCGTCATGTACTTCGGCAAGATCGTCGAACAGGGCACCGCCGCGCAGGTCTTCGACAGCCCCACCAACGACTACACCAAGAAGCTGCTGGGCGCCGCCCCGAGCCTGCTCCACATCTAGTTTTCCCCCTCATCAGCACCAACCAACGGAGAATTCACGTGTCCACTCAGTTCCAGGGCGTCATCCCGCCCGTCGTCACCCCCCGCCACGCCGACGGCAGCATCGACACTGCCTCGCTGAAGAACGTCACCAAGCACCTGCTCGACGGCGGAGTGTCCGGACTTTTTGTCCTGGGCTCCTCGGCCGAGGTCCCCTACATGACCAACGCCGAACGTGAGCTGGTGGTCAGCACCATCGCAGAGGCCAACGCTGGCGCCGTGCCGCTGATCGTGGGCGCCAATGAACAGACCACCAACCGTGTGATCGAGGAAGCCAAGAAGGTCATCGACCTCGGCGCGGACGCCATCGTGGTCACCTCCATGTACTACGCCATCGGCAACGCAGCGGAAACCGAGACCCATTTCCGCAACGTCCACGCCGCCGTCGACAAGCCGATCTTCGCCTACGACGTCCCCGTCCGCACCCACTTCAAGCTCCCCACCGACCTCCTGGTCCGTCTCGGCAAGGAAGGCGTGATCGCCGGTGTCAAGGACTCCTCCGGCGACGACGTGTCCTTCCGCCAGCTGGTGTTGGCTGCCAGGGACATCCCCAACTTCGACATCTTCACCGGCCACGAAGTGGTAGTGGACGGCGCCCTCCTGGGCGGCGCCCAGGGCGTAGTCCCCGGCCTCGGCAACGTTGACCCGCGCGGCTACCGCAACCTCTTCGACGCCGCCCAGGCCGGCGACTGGGCCAAGGCCGCCGCCGAACAGGACCGTCTCGCGGACCTCTTCGAGATCGTCTACACCCCCAACGGCCGCGTCTCCGGCGGCGCAGCGGGCCTGGGCGCCTTCAAGACCGCCCTCCAGGTCATGGGCATCATCGAATCCAACACCATGAGCGTGCCGATGCCGGCACTGAACGACGACGAGACCAAGGCAATCAAGGTAATCCTCGAACGCAACGGGCTGGTCTGAGTTAGTCGTCATCCGGTCAGCCCTGGTTTGGTTAGCCGTGCTCGGTACGCACCTCGCCGCGCTCAATCCACAACGAAAATGGGACAAGTAATGCAGTACGCGATGGGCGTTGACCTTGGCGGCACTAAAACTGCTGCCGGGGTTGTTTCGGGGGACGGCGAGGTGCTGTTTTCGGAGACCATTCCTACACGGAACCGCGCCGGGGGCGAGGCGATCCTCGATGCCACGGCTGCGCTGGTTTCTGCACTTGTTGTTCGGGCTCAAGCAGAGGGCCTGGAGATAAGCGGCGTTGGCGTTGGTTCTGCCGGTGTTATTGATGCCGGGCGCGGGGTGGTGGTTTCGGCTACGGACGCGATCCTCGGCTGGGCCGGCACGGAACTGACGGCCGGGCTGGCTGCGCGGCTGGGGCTGGTCCCGGAGGCTGTTCAGGCCGTGAACGATGTCCATGCGCATGCCCTCGGTGAGGCGTGGGCGGGTGCCGCTGCCGGGACGGCAAGCTCACTGCTGGTGGCCTTTGGCACCGGCGTCGGGGGCAGTTTTGTGCTCGACGGGCACCCGGTCCTGGGGCACCGTTATGTGGGCGGCCACGTGGGCCACTTTGCCTCGCCGTACGCATTCCACGAGGGCGCGGCGGTGCCCTGCGTCTGCGGCGGTGCCGGGCACGTCGAGGCCATCGCTTCCGGGCCCGCCATCCGTGAGACGTACGTGCGACTGGGCGGCCAGGCACCAGCGCCCGACGCCCGCAGCGTGTTTGCCCTCGCTGGCGCGAGCGACGCCATCGCCATCAAGGCTGTGGGTATCGGCGCGGGCGCGGCCGGGCAGGCAGTGGGCGGCCTCGCCAACATCCTGGACCCGGAGGTGGTGGTTGTTTCCGGCGGGCTGTCCGACGCCGGCGCCCCCTGGTGGCGTCCCATGGAACGCGCCCTCCGCGCCGAACTCCTGCCTGCCTTGGCCGGACTTCCCGTGCTCCCGGCTAAACTCGGCAACACGGCGGCCATGGTGGGCGCCGCACGCCTGGTCCTCTCCACACAGCCCTAATCCACACTCTTAAGCCACAGTCTTAATCCACACCGCCATATATCCAGAGGAACCGACCGTGATCCTGACTCCCGAAGCCCTTGAGGCCCTGCGCGGCCAACTGATCGTCTCCTGCCAGGCGTACCCGGGTGAGCCCATGCGCGATCCCCGCACCATGGCGCAGATTGCCGCCGCCGCCGAGACCGGCGGTGCCGCGGCCATCCGCGTCCAGGGCCTGTCGGACGTGCAGTTCACGCGGGCGGCGGTGGAGGTTCCGGTGATCGGGCTCTGGAAGGACGGGCACGACGGCGTTTTCATCACCCCCACGCTCCGGCACGCCCTGGCCGTGGCCAACGCCGGCGCCCACGTCGTGGCGATCGACGGCACCCGCCGCCAGCGCCCCGACGGACTGACCTTTGCCCAGACAGTGGCCGGCATCCACGCCGAATCCCACGCGCTGGTCATGGCGGACTGCGGCTCGTTCGCGGACGCTGCCGCCGCCGTCGAGGCCGGAGCCGACCTGATCGGCACCACACTGTCGGGCTACTCCGGCGAGCGCCCCAAAACAGTCGGACCGGATTTGGATCTGATCGAACAGATCGCCGCGGCCGGCTTCGGGGTACCCCTGATCGCCGAAGGCCGCCTCCACACCCCCGCCCAGGCGCGGCAGGCGCTCGACGCCGGTGCGTTCGCCGTCGTGGTCGGCACCGCCATCACGCACCCCACCACCATCACCGGGTGGTTCGCCGAGGCCCTGAAGTGACTCCGCCGCCGGAACAAACACAGCCACATCCCGCTGGCTCCAGGACGTACCTGCTGGCCGGCACGGTCCTGACAGACGGAATGACTCTGGACAACGCGGCCGTGGTCGTGGCGGATGGCCGCATTGCGTATGTTGGCCCGCGCGCAGGCCTGGATGAATCGGCGCTCCCCGGGGCGGAAGAATTGGACCTGCCGGCAGGCAGCATGATCCTGCCCGGCCTGGTTGACCTCCACTGCCATGGTGCGGCCGGCGGCGAGTTCCCCAGCGGCGACAGCCAGGCCGCGCGGACCGCAGTGGACTTCCTGCACCGCAGCGGCACCACCACGCTGCTGGCCAGCCTGGTGACCGCTGAGCGCGCGGATCTGCTGCATGCGTTGGGAACACTCAGGCCGCTCGCCGACTCAGGCCTTATTGCGGGCATCCACTCCGAAGGGCCCTTCCTGTCCCACGCCCGCTGCGGCGCCCAGGATCCACGGTTCCTGCAGGAGCCCGACGTCGAACTGCTGGGCGAGCTGATCGAGGCTGGCGGCGGGCACCTGCGGACCATGACCTACGCTCCAGAACTGCCGGGCGCCGACGCCGTGGTGCGGCTTCTCGCTGCGCGGGGGGTGACGCCGTCGCTGGGTCACACCGATGCGGATGCCCGCACAACGGCGGCCTCCCTCACCCACGCGGCGGAACAGCTGGCTGCATCGGGGCAGGCGACCGTATCGCGACCCACCGTCACGCACCTGTTCAACGGAATGCCGCCGCTGCACCACCGCAGCCCCGGGCCCGTCGCCGCCTGCCTCCGGCTGGCCGAAGCGGGAACGGCCGCCGTCGAACTGATCGCCGACGGAGCACACCTTGATCCCGAGACCGTGCGCATGGTGTTCGCGCTCGTCGGGGCAGAAAATGTGGTCCTGGTGACCGATTCGATGGCCGCCACCGGCCTGCCCGACGGCGACTACGAGCTTGGCCCCCAATCCGTGTCCGTCAGCGGCGCGGTAGCGCGGCTGCAGAGCACCGGAGCACTTGCCGGCGGAACGGCCACGCTGCTCGATGTTGTGCGGCGGACCATCAAAGCCGGGGTGGACCCGGCTGCTGCCGTTCGGTCCGCCACCGCTGTTCCGGCGGCGATCATCGGCCGGCAGCAGGACATCGGGAGCCTCCGCGCTGGCCTGCGAGCGGACGTCGTGGTGGTGGACAGCGACTTCCGCCGGGTACTGGTCCTACGTGGGGGGCGCACGTTGGGGCGTCCCGCCGTCGGACTTTAGACGCCACCGGACGCTAGCAACACACCATAGGACGCTCACTTACTTCCTGCAGGTTTTTCCCAAACCCTCTCTCAATCGTCACCGCTTTACACGGTCGCACACGTTCGTGTCGCTAGGGCGGCTCAGCCGCCAAAGCGCAGGATGAGCACCAGACTGATCAGCCCGAGCAAGCCCACCCCCCGGTTACCCGGCAGCCTCGTTGTAAAACAAAGAGCCCAGGGGCAACGTCGAGTAAGAGAGCGTCTGCAAAAACGCGCAGAAGTGAGAGAGCGTTCCACGGCTTCTGCGACTGGCCGGCATAAAGCACCGGCCCCGCGCTCAGACGCCCGCGGTCGCACCCGCGACGCGCACGGCGACCTGGCTGCTTCCCGGCGCCAGCTTCGCAGCAGCGGCTTCGTCGGCCACCACGGTCACGTGCGGGTGCCGCTGGAGGATCGATGCCGGGACGTCGGTTGTGACGGGTCCGTTCAGGGCGGCGGCCAGGATGCCGGCCTTCTCTGCGCCGCTGACCACAAGCAGGAGGTGCCCGGCTTCCATGATGGTGCCCAGGCCCTGGGTGATGCACCGGGTTGGAACTTCCCCAGGAGTGCTGAAGTACCGGGCGTTGGCCTCGCGGGTGCGTTCCGTGAGCACCTCCACGCGGGTCCGGGATTCCAGGGTGGAGCCGGGCTCATTGAAGGCCAGGTGCCCGTTGTGGCCGATGCCAAGGATCTGTACGTCGATGCCGCCTGCGGCGGCGATGGCGGCGTCGTAGTCGGCGGCGGCACGCTCGGGGTCCGCGGCACTGCCGTCCGGAACGGCAACCTTGGCGGGGTCCAGCTGCAGCCGTTCCGTCACTTCACGCCGCACAACTTCGGCATAGCTTTCAGGGTGGCCGACGGGCAGCCCCACGTACTCGTCCAGGGCAAAGCCGGTGACGGCGGACATGTCCACCGTGTGGCCGGCCAGCGCCTTGTATATCGGCAGCGGCGAGCCTCCTGTGGCCAGGCCCAGGACGGCGTCGGGCTTGCTTCGGATGACGGCGGCAAGGATCCCGGCGGCAACGGAACCGGTGGCTGAGGCGGTAGGCACTACGAAAATTTCCACGTCAAAGGCACTCTCTACGAAAAAATCGGGCAGGACTGATTCCGCCCGGGTGTACGGACGGCGGCGGAAGAACGGAACCAACAGGCGGCGGCCGCACTATCGGGCCGCGACCTCCTTGAGTTTCAGGCGGATGCCGTCAAAGTGGCGCTGCAGACGTTCGGAGGCCAGGGCTTTGTCCTTGTTGGCCACGGCCTCGTAGATGTCCCAGTGGTCCTGGGCCTGCTGTTCGAGGTTGACCGGACCGGTGCCGAGAGCCAGGTGGATCTTGCGGTACACCTGCCAGAACACGTCCATCAGGTTGGTCAGCAGCTCATTGTTAAGGGGAGCGTACAGGCGGCGGTGGAACTCGGCGTCGTGCACGTAAAGGTGATCACCCTTCTTGGCTGCGGCCTCCATGGCTTCCATGGTGGCGCGCAAATCCGCCAGGTGCTGGTCGGTGAGGAGGTCGATGGCGGAACCGATCAGCCCGGATTCGAGAGCCTGGCGCACATCGATGAGTTCCAAGGCTTCTTCCCCCTTGTGGCGCAGGGACAGCCGGCAGCGGAAGGTCAGGCCGGAGACCAGGGCGCTGAAGTTGTTGGGCGCCACGAACATCCCAAACCCGTGCCGGATCTCGATGACGCCGAGGGCCTGGAGCACTTTCAAGGATTCGCGGACGGTGTTGCGCCCTACTCCCAGTTCGGCGGAGAGTTCGCTTTCGGTGGGCATTGCATCGCCGACGTCGAGGCCTCGCTCCAGGATGAGGTCCATAATCCGCGTCTGCAGGGCATGCGAACGGAGCTGCGCGCTGAAGCGGGCGGGCGATACTTCTTGCGATGCAGTGGCCACCGGGGTCTCCTCCTTGCCGCGCCGGGCGGCAACGCCTTGTATTACTCATCAAGGGTAACAGGAGATGGGACGTCCAATGTCTAAATATGACGCACCTAATTCGTGCAGCTCGTCCTCATGGTCCCGAATCTAACCCAGAAGGGTACGGACAAGCTCGCGGCTCGTCCGGTAGGCGGGCGTTTTGGGGTCAATAAGGGCGTAATGGTCGCCGGGAACTTTGACCAGCCGCGTGTCCATGTTTGCTGCTTTACCTGCTTTGACGTAAGACTCGGACTGGCTCGGCGGAACAGTGTCATCGTCGGTTCCGTGGACCGCAATTACGGGCACCGCCAGCGGCAGGGTGGTCATCGGGTCCGCGTATTTGTGGCGGAGGGGATATTTCGACGACGGCCCACCCAGCAGGTTACTCACCGCACCATTGCTGAGGTTGAGTTGCTCTGCCTCGGCGAGGTTGAGGAGCCCGGACTGGCTGACGACACCGGTCAGGTGCACCGAGGTCGCATCCTGCCGGCGCGGGACTTGGCGGTCCGCATCCGGCATTCCCAACTGCGCGAGCTTGCCCCGGCCCGCAGCCCAGGCAGCGAGATGCCCGCCGGCCGAGTGGCCCAGTGCCACCACCGGGCCCAGGTTCAAAGCGTGTGTGGCGGCGAGATCCTGCAGCTTGTCGATGCCTGCCAGGACGTCGATGAACGTGTTCGGCCACCCCCCGCCGCTCCCGGCCCGCCGGTATTCAAGGTTCCAGGCGGCCATGCCGTGCGCGGCCAGGTCCTTGGCGAGCGGTTCCCCCAGTTCGGCACCATACTGCGAGCGCCAGTAGCCACCGTGGATCACCACCACCACGCCGCGGTGCTCGCCGCCGTCGGGCAGTTCCGGCAGGAAAAGCTCGCCCCACTGGCTGGGATCCACGCCGTACCGGTACCTGTGCCGCTTCACGCCATCCCCCTTGATCCCCGATGAACACGCTGCAACTGAACTTCCAGCTGCCGCCGTTGCCGCGCCCGCCAGCGCCCGCAACACAAACGCGCGACGCCGCAGCTCAGCCATGTGGCTTCGTTGCATTAAGTGGGAGAGCGTCCTGGGGTGCTTAGCGGCTGGCACCGGGCGCACTCCCGCCCAACCGCGCGGTGACCTTGTCCGCCGCCGCCATGCAGGATTCGCCGAGGGTCTGCAGACGCTCTTTGGAGACCCGGAACCGTGGGGCCGGGATGAGCACGGCTGCCACTAAGTTGCCGCGGTGATCGTAGACGGGGGCGGCCAGGCCTACTTCGTCCAGCGAAGACTCCCCGTAGTTGACGGCCCAGCCTCGGCGGACGTCATCCTTGAGGCGGAGCAGGTATCCCTCGAGACTGGTCTCATCCAGCCCCGGATACCTGATGGCCCCGCTGAGCAGGAGGGAACGCACGCGCTCCTCCGGCTCGGTTGCCAGGAACACCTGGACCGAGGCACTCAACGCGTCGCTGTATCGCGCCCCCAACGGCGCGGTGTGTTTGATCTGGTGGCGGCTCGCGATCTGCTCCACGCAAATGGACTCGTTGCCCTCCCACATCATCAGGGCGCTGGTTTCCCCCGTCAGTTCGGTGAGTTCGCGCAGCACCGGATAGGCGACGCGGCGCTCCTCCAGTTCGGCAAGAAGGGGACCGGCGACGGCGATCAGGCCGAGTCCCAGGCGGAAACGGCGGGTGTCCTCATCCCGTTCCACCAGGTTTTCCTGTTCGAAGGTTGCCAGGATGCGTGACACAGTGCTTTTGTGCAGGCCTACCCTGTTGGCGATTTCTGTGACGCCCAGCAACGGCTCGTCGGCGGTGAATGACCGCAGGACGGCGATGGCGTTCTCAATGACTGAGGCACCCTTGGTATCGCCCTTGCCGTTGGTATCACTGCCACTGGTATTAGTGGATTTTGGTGTGGTCATGGTGCTCACTATCATTGCGCATAGCCAGCGGAAAGCGGCGCCACGTCAGGCGCGGCGCCGCTTCCCACCGGGTGGCTGCACTTTCCGAAACCGGGTTTTCGACAAGCTCAACCACCGGAGGCGTTAAGCTCCGATGATGTTGTATTCCGGGCCGAACGGGAACTTGGTGATGTTCTCGGCCCCGTCTTCGCCCACCACCAGGATGTCGTGCTCGCGGTAGCCGCCGGCGCCCGGCTGGCCGTCCAGGACGGTGATCATCGGTTCCATGGAGACCACCATGCCCGGCTCCAGCACGGTGTCGATATCCTCGCGGAGCTCCAGTCCGGCTTCCCGGCCGTAGTAGTGGCTGAGGACACCGAACGAGTGGCCGTAGCCGAACGTGCGGTTCGCCAGGAGGCCGTGGCCGACGTAAATCTCGTTGAGCTCGGCGGCGATGTCCTTGCAGACCGCGCCGGGCTTGATCAGCTCCAGGCCGCGCTTGTGGACCTCAACGTTGATGTTCCACAGTTCCAGCGAGCGGGCATCCGGTTCGCCGTAGAACAGGGTCCGCTCCAGGGCGGTGTAGTAGCCGGAGGTCATCGGGAAACAGTTCAGGGACAGGATGTCGTGTTCCTGGATCTTGCGGGTGGTGGCCCAGTTGTGGGCGCCGTCGGTGTTGATGCCGGACTGGAACCACACCCAGGTGTCGCGGATCTCGGAGTCCGGGAACGTCCGGGCAATCTCGTGGACCATGGCCTCGGTGCCGATCAGGGCGACCTCGTATTCGGTGATGCCGGCCGTGATGGCGTTGCGGATGGCTTCCCCGCCCAGGTCACCGATCCGGGCACCGTGCTTGATGACCTCGATCTCCTCGGCGGACTTGATCATGCGCTGACGCATGGCGGCCTGGGCCACGTCCACCAAGGTGGCGCCGGCGAAGGCGGCCTGGATCTTGTTGCGGTTGTCCAGCGGCAGCGAGTCATCCTCGACACCAAGGCGGCGCGGGTTGATGCCGCGGGTGCGCAGGACTTCCTGGATCGCGAAGATGTAGTTATCCCGGCGCCAGTCCGTGTAGATGATGTTATCGCCGAAGCTCCGGCGCCACGGCATCCCGGCGTCAATGTTGGCGGTGACGGTGACGTTGTCATCCTTGGTGACCACCATGGCGTAGGAGCGGCCGAAGGTGGTGAAGAGGAAGTCGGAGTAGTACTTGATGGAGTGGTAGCTGGTCAGGACGACGGCGTCCAGATCCTTCTCTGCCATGATGCGGCGCAGGCCGGCGAGCCGGCGCTCGAACTCGGTGTCTGAGAACGTCAGGCTGACCTTCTCGCCGTTCTTGAGGACCTTGAGGCGCTCCAGTTCGGCGACGGTGGTGGCGTTCTCGGTGGTGGCGTTCTCGGTGCTGATGGTCATCGTGACGATGCCTTTCTCTAATGCGTTGTTGAGCTGGAAGTGGTTGGAAAGATTGACTATTCGTGCCGCAACGGCTCTTTGCAGGTTTCCTTGGAGAGAGCCACGGCGATCAGGGAGACGACGGCGGCGCCAACCAAGTACCAGGCCGGAGCCAGGACGTTGGCTGTGGCCGCGATCAGCAGTGTGGCCATGAAGGGGGCTGTACCGCCGAAGAGTGCATTGGAGAGGTTGAAGCTGACGGCGAAGCCGCTGTAGCGGACCCGGGTGGGGAACATTTCGGCCAGGAAGCTGGGAAGCGTTCCGTCATTGAGGGTGAGCATCGCGCCCAGCAGGATCTGGACAAGCACGATGACCAGGAAATTGCCCGTTCCCAGCAGCGCGAAGGCGGGCACGGTCAGCAGGATGAAGGTGACGGATGCGCTGATCAGCACCTTCTTGCGTCCGTACCGGTCCGAGAGCATCCCCGTAAGGAAGATGAAGCCGATGTAAGTAACGAGTGCAATGGTGGTGGCGAGGAATGATTCGGTGGCGCCGAGGCCCAGCTCCGTGGACAAGTACGTGGGCATGTAGCTGAGGATGACGTAGAATCCGACGGCGTTGAGCAGCACGGCCCCGACGGCCTTGAGCAACAGCCGCCAGTGGTTCCGGAACAGGCCCGACACGGGCGCCTTGATGGTTTCGTCCTCCGCTGCGAGCTCGCGGAACACCGGGGTGTCTTCGAGCTTGGTGCGGATGTAACGCCCGATCAGTCCCATCGGAGCTGCGAGCAGGAACGGTAAGCGCCAGCCCCAGCTGTGCATTGCGTCGGTGCTAAGCAGGACTGTCAGGAGGCCTGCAAGCAGGGAGCCGAAGAGCAGGCCTGCGGCGGTGCTGGCGGGAACCACTGCGGCGTATAGGCCGCGTTTGTTGGCTGGAGCGTATTCGACCAGGAAGGCGGAGGCTCCGGCGTACTCGCCGGATGCGGAGAAGCCCTGCGCTACGCGGATGATTAGAAGCAGGATCGGTGCCCAGATGCCGATTGTGTCGTAGCCGGGGATCAGGGCGATGCAGAACGTGGCCCCGGACATGATCAGGATTGAGAGGGACAGTGCGGTGCGTCGGCCGACTTTGTCGCCGATGTGGCCCCAGACGAACCCACCGAGCGGGCGCACGAGGAACGAAATTGCAAATAGTGCGAAGGTCAGCAGAAGCCCGGTCTGGGGGTTGGATTCAGGGAAAAAGACTGTGGCGATAGTGACGGCGAGGTAGCCGTAAACGGCGTAGTCGAACCATTCAACGAAGTTGCCGATGAAGCTGGCCGCGATGACCCTGCGGCGCGTTTCCTTGCTGACGGCACTGTCAGCCGGTTCGAATTTCTTTCCGCTCAGTGCACTGCGGCTCTCATGTGGGCCGTCATGCTCCGGGTTTGCGCCTCCCGGGAGGAGGGGGGATGAAGTTTCGTTACTCATTTGTCCACCAAATTTGTTGGGGTTGCAATAAGCGCAACGCTGTTGCACCAGATTATGCGTGATGGACGCCACAGTCAATGGTTTCTTTTCGGATGTTACCGCGGGAAAGTCGCCGATTCTTTTCAGTTGCCTTGAATTGAGCAGGGCGCGCGCCGGGCGCGATCCCATTGAAATTGAGCGTCCTGGGGTTGCGTTTGGCGAAGCTTCGTTGCATTGTAAGCGCATTGTCTTGGTCGGGCTTGGAGCCGCGCCTGGAGCTCTGTTGCCGACGTGCCCCGACTGGTGGCGCCGAGCGGCCCAAGGATGCGAGCCGGCCAAGGTGGGTTGATTCCGCAACTTGTGGCGATTGAGGCTGTCGAAACCTGGTGCCCGGCGGAATCTGACCGCGGCAACTTCTCCCAGGGATAGCCCGGTGTGGACGAAGTCCGGGTCGGTAGCCTGGGGCCGGCAGGCGCTGGTATGCCTCATGCGGTGGTGTTTAGGGCAGGGCTGGCCCAAATTCGCGACGCCGGTGCTTCGGCCCTTGTGCCAGGCCGGGAGGGGGGTCCGCTTCGTTGTCCACAGACTGATTGGAACAGTCCGGGGAGGGGCACTTACCGTCCGGCAGGCGAGAGCCCGCCGGCAGGGGACTCCCCCAGCCGGCGGGCTGCGGATTTTAAAGCTTGCGTCCAAGCGAGGAACGAGCGAGCACGCGTGGAACCGGGCCTGTACCTCGCAAGCTCGGCCAGGGAACCCGGCGGTCGTGGCCCCTGGCTCACCTACCGGCCCAGGGCTGGTCAGCCGCGCAGCCGCTCCATGCCGGGATCGAACAGCGGTCAAATCGGCGGAGACCGCCGTCGACCAGGGCGCCCGCGTAGCCGCCCACACGACCAGGAAAGGTTCCCCGCTCGCGGCAGCCGCTGCCGCCGTCGTCCTTATCCCTGCTGCGCAGAAGACGGACCATGGCTCGGCGGTGTCGCGGCAGTATTCGGGGAGCCTCTTCGGACAGGTTCAAGGCGAGGATTCCTATGCTGCGCTCCTTCGCGCAACGGCAGCCGGATGCCGCCTCTACCTTTTACGTCGATCAGGCCTACCTCGAATCGATCTCATGGCTGCCAGACTAGCGAGGGGCGCGCGGCAGGTCGAGGGATAACGGAACCAAGGTTGCCCCCCGCCGCCGCGTCTACAGCACCTTGCGGATGGTTTCCTCGAAGCTCGTGACGTGATGCAGGGCAAGTTCCCCGGCCTTGTCCGCGTCGCCGGCCGCCACCGCCATGAGCAGGTCCACGTGCTCGGTGATGTGGCCGGTCACCGAGGGAACCTTGTCCAGCACCACGCACCAGATGCGGGTGGCCAGGTTGTCATAGCGAATCAGGGTGTCTTCCAGGTGCGGATTGGCTGCCGCCTTGTAAATGAGCCGGTGCACCATCAGGTCGTAGCGCATCAGATCACGCGACTCCCCTGTCCCGGGATCAATGCCGGCTATGGCGTCCGCCACCTGCAGCAGTTCGCGCCGCATGCCCTCGTTTGCCCTGTCCGCCGCGCGGCGGGCGGCCAGGGGCTCCAGCAACTCCCGGATCTCGGACACATCAGCCAGCTCGGTAAAGTCCACAGTCGTGGCAAAAGTCCCCCGGCGGGGATAGGAAACCACCAAGTGGTCCCCCTCAAGCCGCTTGATCGCCTCCCGCACGGGGGTGCGGCTGAAGCCGAGCTCGGCCGCCAACTGGCCGTCATTGATCGGCTCGCCCGGGCGGATTTCCAGCATGATCAGCTTGTCGCGCAGCTGCCGGTAGGCAGCCTCGGCCTGGGAGAGGACAACATCCTCCACCTGCGGCAGGACGGGAAGTGCGTTCAAGTGAGCTCTCCGTTCTCGGGTTCGAGCCGTGGCAGGAAGTAACTTTGCCTGGCCTATTGACTCTGCTGTGATTCCGATCATACCATTGACCTCACACTGATATATCAGTCAAAGCAACAGTGGTATTTCAAAGGAGCATCCGTGGTTGAGCAGTTGAACGAGCGACTTTCCGCAGTCGATCCCGAGGTCCAGCAGGCCATTAACAACGAGCTGGTCCGCCAGCAGTCCACGCTGGAAATGATCGCGTCGGAGAATTTCGCCCCCTCCGCCGTCATGGAGGCGCAGGGCTCGGTCCTGACCAACAAGTACGCCGAAGGCTACCCCGGCAAGCGCTACTACGGCGGCTGCGAGCACGTGGACGTCATCGAGCAGCTGGCCATCGACCGCGTCAAGGCCCTGTTCGGTGCCGAGTTCGCCAACGTCCAGCCCCACTCCGGCGCCCAGGCCAACGCCGCGGCCATGTTCGCCCTGCTTGAGCCGGGCGACACCATCATGGGCCTGAGCCTGGCCCACGGCGGCCACCTCACCCACGGCATGCGCATCAACTTCTCCGGCAAGCTCTACAACGTGGTCCCCTACCACGTGCGTGAATCCGACCTCCGGGTAGACATGGCCGAAGTCGAAGCGCTGGCCCTGGAACACCGACCCAAACTGATCGTGGCCGGCTGGTCCGCCTACTCCCGCCAGCTCGACTTCGCCGAGTTCCGCCGGATCGCCGATCTGGTGGGTGCGTACCTGATGGTGGACATGGCCCACTTCGCCGGCCTAGTGGCGGCTGGACTGCACCCGAACCCGGTGCCCTACGCCGACGTCGTCACAACCACCACCCACAAGACCCTCGGCGGCCCGCGCGGCGGCGTCATCCTGGCCAAGGAGGAGTACGCCCGCAAGATCAACAGCGCAGTGTTCCCCGGCCAGCAGGGCGGCCCGCTGGAGCACGTCATCGCTGCCAAGGCCGTGGCTTTCAAGCTCGCCGGGACCCCGGAATTCAAAGAACGCCAGGAACGCGTCCTGCAGGGATCCAAACTCCTGGCCGAACGTCTCCTCCGCGAAGACGTGGCAGCCGCCGGCATCTCCGTGGTCAACGGCGGCACGGACGTTCACCTGGTCCTGGTGGACCTCCGCCACTCTGAACTGGACGGCCAGCAGGCCGAAGACGCGCTGCACCGGATCGGCATCACCGTCAACCGTAACGCTGTCCCGTTCGACCCCCGCCCGCCGATGGTCTCCTCAGGGCTCCGGATCGGCACGCCCGCCCTCGCCACCCGCGGCTTCAGCGCCGCCGAATTCACCGAAGTCGCGGACATTATCGCGACGGCGCTCATCGCCGCCGCGGGCGCCGGCACCACCGGGACAACGTCCCTCAGCGAAGCCACCGCCGTCGAACTCCGCGCCCGGGTCACCGCACTTGCAGAACAGTTCCCCCTCTACCCGCATCTTTCAACGCCCGACGGCGGCGGGATCGCCCCGTTTGAAGCAGACCTGATTGGAGCAGCACAGTGAGCACCCAACAGCTCCCCGAGCACCCGGATTTCCTCTGGCGCAACCCGGACCCCAAGAAAAGCTACGACGCCGTGATTGTGGGCGGCGGCGGGCACGGCCTGGCCACCGCGTACTTCCTGGCCAAGAACCACGGCATGACCAACATCGCCGTCCTGGAAAAGGGCTGGCTGGCCGGCGGCAACATGGCCCGGAACACCACCATCATCCGTTCCAACTACCTCTGGGACGAGAGCGCGGCCATCTACGAGCACGCCCTCAAGCTCTGGGAAATCCTGCCCGAGGAACTCGAATACGACTTCCTGTTCAGCCAGCGCGGCGTGATGAACCTCGCCCACACGTTGGGCGACGTCCGTGAAAGCATGCGGCGCGTGGGGGCGAACCAGCTCAACGGCGTGGACGCGGAATGGCTGGACCCCAAGCAGGTCAAGGAACTCTGCCCCATCCTGAACATCTCCGACAACATCCGCTACCCCGTCATGGGAGCGACCTACCAGCCGCGGGCCGGGATCGCCAAGCACGACCACGTGGCCTGGGCCTTCGCCCGCAAATGCGACGAACTGGGCGTGGACATCATCCAGAACTGCGAAGTCACTGGATTCGTCAAGGACGGCAACCGCGTCACCGGCGTCAAGACCAACCGCGGCACCATCAACACCGAAAAGGTGGGCCTCGCCGCTGCCGGGCACAGCTCGGTCCTGGCCGAAATGGCCGGCTTCGAACTCCCCATCCAGTCCCACCCGCTCCAGGCACTGGTCTCCGAACTGCACGAGCCGGTCCACCCCACGGTGGTCATGTCCAACCACGTGCACGTCTACGTCTCCCAGGCCCACAAGGGCGAACTGGTGATGGGCGCGGGCGTGGACTCCTACAACGGCTACGGCCAGCGCGGATCTTTCCACGTGATCGAGGAGCAGATGGCGGCCGCCGTCGAGCTCTTCCCGATCTTCGCCCGGGCTCACGTGCTGCGGACCTGGGGCGGGATCGTGGACACCACCCTGGACGCCTCCCCCATCGTCGGCAACACCCCGGTGGAGAACATGTTCGTGAACTGCGGCTGGGGCACCGGCGGCTTCAAAGCCACCCCGGCCGCCGGCCTGACCTTCGCCCACAACATCGCCACGGGCACACCGCACAAGCTGAACCAGCCGTTTGCACTGGAACGCTTCGAAACCGGCGCCCTCATCGATGAACACGGCGCTGCCGCCGTAGCCCACTAGCCGCCGTCCCATAGAAAGAAGACGCACATGCTGCTTATCTCATGCCCCAACTGCGGCTCCCGCGACGAGACCGAGTTCCACTACGGCGGCCAGGCCCACGTGCCCTACCCGGAGAACCCGAACGAGCTGAACGACAAGGAATGGGCCCATTTCCTGTTCTACCGTGAAAACACCAAGGGGATTTTCGCCGAGCGCTGGCTGCACAGCACCGGCTGCCGCCAGTGGTTTAACATGCTCCGCGACACCGTGACCTATGACATCCAGGCGGTCTACCCGATGGGGACGCCCCGGCCTGATGCCGCCGGCCGGCCAACCGCCGAAACCGGCACTGCGAGCCTTGCCCCCGACAGCACCACCACCGGAAGGGCAGCTCCCAGCACTTCCACCACCAGTATCGCCCCGGCTTCATCGGCCAGCACCACCGCCCCGAAGGGAGCAACCAAGTGACTTCCCAGAACGCCCGCCTCGCTGCAGGCGGACGCATCGACCGCACCATCTCCTGGCGTTTCACCGTGGATGGCGAGGAATTCACAGGCCACCCCGGCGACACCCTCGCCTCGGCCCTGATTGCCAACGGCCGCATCGCTGCGGGCAACTCGCTCTACGAGGACCGCGCCCGCGGCATCATGTCCGCCGGCGTTGAGGAATCCAACGCGATGGTCAAGATCTCCCCGCGCTTCCCCGGCGACGTGGCAGAGTCCATGCTCCCTGCCACCACCGTCACCCTGGTGGACGGCCTGAAGGCAGAACTGCTCAACGGCCTGGGCAAGCTGGACCCGGACGAAGACCGTGCCGAATACGACAAGAAGTACGTCCACACCGACGTCCTGGTGATTGGCGGCGGCCCCGCAGGCCTCACCGCTGCCCGCGAGGCCGTGCGCACCGGCGCCCGCGTCATCCTCATGGACGACCAGCCCGAACTGGGCGGGTCCCTCCTGTCCGGCTCCACCGCACCTGAGCTGGCTGACACCATCGACGGCAAGCCGGCCCTGGAATGGGTGGCCGACGTGGAAGCCGAACTCGTTTCCGGAGCCGAATCCACCGTCCTGAACAGGACCTCCGCCTTCGGCGCCTACGACGCCAACTACGTCATCGCGGTCCAGAACCGTACCGACCACCTGTCCAGCCCGGCCGCCCCAGGCGTCTCACGACAGCGGATTTGGCACGTGCGTGCCAAGCAGGTGATCCTGGCCCCAGGCGCCCACGAGCGTCCCCTGGTCTTCGAGAACAACGACCGCCCCGGCATCCTGCTCGCCTCCGCCGCCCGCAGCTACCTCAACCGCTACGCCGTGGCCGCCGGGCAGCGCGTGGTCATCAGCACCACCAACGACAGCGCCTATGCCCTCGCCGCGGACCTCCGCGCCGCCGGCGTCAAGCTCGCAGCCGTCGTCGATGCCCGCCCGCAGCTCTCGAAGGTGGCTGCCGCCGCCGTCGAGGCCGGCACGCGTGTGCTGATCGGCAGCGCGGTGGCCAACACAGCCGCCGGCTCCGCCGACGGTCGGGTTGAGAGCGTCACCGTCCGCAGCATCAACGACGACGGCGAACTCACCTCCGGCGTCGAGGAAATCGCCTGCGACCTGCTGGCAGTTTCCGGTGGCTGGAGCCCGCTGGTGCACCTGCACTCCCAGCGGCAGGGCAAGCTGCGCTGGGACGAAGAGCTCGCCGCTTTCGTGCCGAGCACCGTGGTCCCGAACCAGCAGACCATCGGCTCCGGCCGCGGCAGCTTCGAACTTGAGGACTGCCTGGCCGAGGGCATCTCCGCCGGAGCAGCGGCAGCCATCGCTGCCGGCTTCACTTCCGCCGTAGAGCCCTCTCCTTTCGGCGAGCCGAAGGCCTCCGCCCCGACCCGCCAGCTGTGGCTGGTCCCGGGCCAGGAAGGCACTCCGGATGACTGGCACCACCACTTCGTGGACTTCCAGCGCGACCAGTCCGTGGCTGACGTCCTGCGCTCCACCGGCGCCGGGATGCGGTCGGTGGAGCACATCAAGCGCTACACCTCCATCAGCACCGCCAACGACCAGGGCAAGACCTCCGGCGTCAACGCGATCGGCGTCATTGCCGCAGCGCTCCGGACCGCCGGCGAAGCATCCCGCGGCATCGGCGACATTGGGACCACCACCTACCGGGCACCGTTCACGCCGGTGGCGTTCGCGGCACTCGCCGGACGCCAGCGCGGCGAACTGTTCGACCCCGCCCGCGTCACCTCGATCAACCCGTGGCACGTCGCCAAGGGAGCCCTGTTCGAAGACGTCGGGCAGTGGAAGCGGCCCTGGTACTACCCGCAGGCCGGGGAGGACATGGACGCTGCCGTGCTGCGCGAATGCGCCGCTGTCCGCGACTCGGTGGGCTTCATGGATGCAACCACCCTCGGCAAGATCGAAATCCGCGGCAAGGACGCCGGTGAGTTCCTCAACCGGATCTACACCAACGCGTTCAAGAAGCTCGCCCCGGGTTCCGCCCGCTACGGCGTGATGTGCATGGCTGACGGCATGATCTTCGACGACGGCGTCACCCTGCGCCTGGACGATGACCGCTACTTCATGACCACCACCACCGGCGGCGCCGCGAAGGTCCTGGACTGGCTGGAGGAATGGCTCCAGACCGAATGGCCGGAACTGGACGTGCACTGCACCTCGGTGACCGAACAGTGGAGCACGATTGCCGTCGTCGGACCTAAGTCCCGGGCCGTCCTGGCCAAACTGGCGCCGGAACTGGCTGCGGACGGCGGGCTGGAAGCAGAAGCCTTCCCGTTCATGACCTTCCGCGAAACCACCCTCGCATCAGGCGTCCAGGCCCGCGTCTGCCGGATCTCCTTCTCCGGTGAACTGGCCTACGAAATCAACGTGCCGTCCTGGTACGGGCTGAACACCTGGGAAGCCGTGGCCGCCGCCGGGGCCGAATACAACATCACCCCCTACGGCACCGAAACCATGCACGTGCTCCGCGCCGAAAAGGGCTACCCGATCGTCGGGCAGGACACCGACGGCACCGTCACTCCCCAGGATGCGGGCATGGAATGGGTGGTCTCCAAGGCCAAGGAATTCATCGGCAAGCGCTCCTACGCCCGGGCCGACGCCAGCCGCGAGGACCGCAAGCACCTGGTCAGCGTCCTGCCGGTGGATGGCTCCATCCGGCTGCCGGAAGGAACCCAGCTCGTGGAAAAGGGCATCAGCACCAGCCCCGCCTACGGCCCCGTCCCCATGCAGGGCTTCGTGACCTCGAGCTACCACAGCGCCGCCCTGGGCCGCTCTTTCGGACTGGCCCTGATCAAGAACGGCCGTAACCGCATCGGTGAATCCCTGGTGGCCGTCGCCGGCGACCAGCTGGTTGACGTTGTTGTCGCCGAAACCGTACTTTTTGACCCCGAAGGAGCCCGCAAAGATGGCTAACACCGCAGCACTCAATGGCGTCAATGGACTCCGGGACATCCGCCGCAGCCCCGCCTCCCACCTGGCCTCCGCCCTGGAAGCCGGTTCCGTCCAGGGCACGGTGGTCCTCGAGGAAGGCCCCTTCCAGACCATGGCCGGCGTCCGGGTAGACCCCCGCTCCGAGGAAGGGACGCGGATCGCCGCCGTCGCCGGCGGCCTGCCGGCACGCTGCGGCGACGTGACCGGCAAGGACGGCATCAGCGTCCTCTGGCTGGGACCGTCGGAGTTCCTGGTGGTTGCACCGGAAAAGGCCCACGACTCCCTGGGCGGTAACCTCATCGGCTCCCTCGTGGAAGCACTGGGCGACGCCCCGGGCCAGGTGGTGGACCTGTCTGCCAACCGCACCACGTTCGAGCTCTCCGGCCCCCGCGCCCGGGCCGTCCTGGAAAAGGGCTGCGCCCTTGACCTGCACCCGCGCAGCTTCACCCCGGGAACGGCCCTGAACACCGAGGTTGGCAACATCCCGGTGGTCCTGCAGAAGACCGGGGAGGAAAGCTTCCGGCTCTTCCCCCGGGCTTCGTTCGCAGACTTCCTGGGCCGCTGGCTCCTCGATGCAATGCGCGAGTACGCCTCGCCAGAGGTCCCCTAAATGGCCCTGAGCGTCCTGGACCTCTTCTCCGTTGGCATCGGGCCGTCGTCCTCACACACGGTCGGCCCGATGCGGGCGGCGAAGCTGTTCGCCGACGGGCTCAAGAGCGACGGCCACCTGAGTTCGACTGTCCGGGTCCAGTCCGAGCTGTTCGGTTCGCTCGGCGCCACCGGCCGGGGCCATGGCTCCGACAAGGCGGTGGTGCTGGGCCTGCAGGGCCAGGACCCGGAAACCGTGGACACCACCACCGCAGATGACCAGGTGGCCGCCGCAGCCCTTGACGCCGAACTCATGATCGGCGGGCACCACCGGGTGGACTTCAACTGGGACGAGGACGTGGTCCTGCACCGGCGCAAGTCCCTCCCGGCCCACCCCAACGGCATGACCTTCCGCGCCCTCGACCACGCCGGCGCCGTCCTCAGCGAACGGAGCTTTTACTCCATCGGCGGCGGCTTTGTGGTGGACGGCGACGCCGACGCCGGTGACCGGGTGGTGGCCGATGCCACCGTCCTCCCCTACCCGTTCACCACCGCCGACGAACTCCTGGCGATCTGCAAGCGCGAGGGCATGTCCATCTCCGACGTCATGCTCGCCAACGAGCTCACCTGGCGCAGCGAAGCGGAACTCCGCGAAAAGCTGCTGTCCTTGTGGGCGGTCATGCGCGAATGCGTGGACAACGGCTGCGCCGCGGAAGGGATCCTTCCCGGCGGGCTGAACGTAAAGCGCCGCGCGCCGTCGCTATTCCAGACCCTGACCGCAGACACGGGTGTCACCGACCCCCTGCGGGCGATGGAATGGGTGAACCTCTTCGCCCTCGCGGTCAACGAGGAAAACGCCGCGGGCGGGCGCATCGTCACCGCCCCCACCAACGGCGCGGCCGGCATCGTCCCCGCCGTCCTGCACTACTACGTCAAGTTTGTGCCCGGCGCCAACGACGACGGTGTGGTCCGCTTCCTGCTGGCCGCGGCCGCCGTCGGAATCCTGTTCAAGATCAACGCCTCCATCTCCGGCGCCGAAGTGGGCTGCCAGGGCGAGGTGGGCTCGGCCTGCTCCATGGCCGCCGCCGGGCTCTGCGAGGTCCTCGGCGGGACACCCGAACAGGTGGAAAACGCCGCCGAAGTAGGAATCGAACACAATCTCGGCCTGACCTGCGATCCCGTCGGCGGCCTCGTGCAGATCCCCTGCATCGAACGCAATGCCATCGCCAGCGTTAAAGCCATCAACGCCGCGCGACTGTCCCTCCACGGGGACGGCAGCCACAAAGTATCCCTCGACAAAGCCATCAAAACCATGCGCGAGACAGGAGCGGACATGAAAACCAAGTACAAGGAGACCTCCCGCGGAGGTCTCGCCGTCAACGTGATCGAGTGCTGAGCCATGACCGACATCCAGACTGAACCCTCTGCCCCTGCGTCAATCACCACGGTGGAACACGTT
Organism: Arthrobacter sp. UYEF21; assembly: GCF_040546085.1. Classification (NCBI taxonomy): domain Bacteria; kingdom Bacillati; phylum Actinomycetota; class Actinomycetes; order Micrococcales; family Micrococcaceae; genus Arthrobacter; species Arthrobacter sp. UYEF21. Next base: position 92,170 of record NZ_JBEPNF010000004.1, on the reverse strand, counting down.
CTGACGCTCGACTGCGCGGAGACGCCCGGCATCGTCCACGCCGTCTCAGGTTTCCTGCTCGAACGCGGCTGCGACATCCTGGACAGCAAGCAGTTCGATTCCCAGACGGACGGTCATTTCTTCATGCGGATCCACTTTGCCGCGGCCAACGACCCGTCCGGAGAATCTGTCGACGGACCGGCCGAGATTGAGGCACTCCGGCAGGCTTTCGTACCCGTCGCGAATCAGTTCGGGATGCGCTGGCGCCTTGAGCACCAGGGTGCCAAGCGCCGCGTGCTGATCATGGTGTCCAAGTTCGGGCACTGCCTGAACGACCTGCTGTTCCGCGCCAGGACCGGTGAACTTGCCGTGGAGGTCGCTGCCGTGGTTTCCAACCACACGGACCACCAGGCATTGGTGGAATGGCACGGCATCCCGTACTTCCACGTGCCGGTCACCGCCGCCACCAAGCCCGAGGCTGAAGCCCGGCTGCTGCAACTCGTGGACGAGTACGACGTGGAACTGGTGGTCCTTGCCCGCTACATGCAGGTCCTCAGCGATGAACTCACCCGGCGGCTGGATGGCCGGGCCATCAACATCCACCACTCATTCCTGCCCAGTTTCAAGGGCGCCAAGCCCTACCACCAGGCCTACACACGCGGCGTCAAAACCGTGGGCGCCACCGCACACTACGTCAACGCCGAACTTGACGAGGGGCCCATCATCGCCCAGCAGACGGTGGAAGTGGACCACACCTACGGGCCGGAAGACCTGGTTGCGGCCGGACGGGACACCGAATGCAAAGCGCTGTCCAACGCGGTCCGCTGGCACTGCGAAGGCCGGGTGATCCTCCAGGGCAACAAGACAGTAGTGCTCCGCTGACCCATCCCCCACAGCCGCCTGCGGATGGTCAAGCCAGCCGCGGCGCAGCGCCCGTTTGATCTTCACGACGGCACGCTCGAACCCGTCCGCGAGGTCGCTCTTGTCGAAAATCAGGACCGTCCAGCCCGCCGAGTCGAACGCCTTATCCCGCGTCTCCTGTCGCTGAAGATCTGCGCGTCACCAAGGTGATGTCCGCCGTCGTGCTGGATTGCGAGCCGCCGATGACGGTAGCCGAGATCGGCCGACGGCCATCGCGCGTCTCCGGCGGGCAAAGGCACCTGGAGTCCAGATGGTGAGATCCGCGTTCAGGGAACCGACGACGACGATGCGGCCGCCAGCGCCTGCCTCGCGGGCGCTCATTCGGTCACCTCAGCCTCGACCGGCTTGGGGATCAGGAGCGAGGCGGCGAAGCCGGCCACCGTGATGACGAGGCCGACCAGCACCACAGTCAGGTAGGAGGCTTTGGTATCGCCCATCGCGGACGTCGCAACGAGTACGGCAGGCAGCACCAGGAAGCTCAGGCCGGCGCCGAGGTTGAAGGCGCCCGCGTTCATGCCGGGCAGGAATCCCGGGTTTCCGGCAGGTGAGAGGACAACTCCGAGTCCGTTCAGCATGATGTTGACCGTACCGGCGTACATGATGCACAGCAAGACCGTTCCGGCGATCATCATCGGCAGGCTGCTGAGGCCGAAGAACGCGATGATGGCAAGGGCAACGATGCTGCCGAGCATGCCGATCCGCAGGACCTTGGTGTAGCCGAGCACCGGGGCGAGCCGGCCGCTGATGGGACCCACCAGCCAGCCGAGCAGGGCGTAGGGGGCGCAGACGGACGGTTTCCACCATCGGCTGCTTGGCGCGCTTTTCCACGGTCCAGAAGGCGTAAAACGCGGCGGCGGCAACCACCACCAGGCCGATGGACAGCATAAGCGTGCCGGGCGAGAAGCCGCCCACCAGCTTGGCACCTTCGTTGAGCGCCGTGAGAAGGGCGCCCACCGCAACCACGATGAAGGACACTCCCAGCCAGTCCATGGCGGTCCCGGCGGCCGGCTTGCTCTTAGTGGCCAGGATTGCGACCAGGGCCGTGGCGACGATGGCCAGGACCACCATGAGCCAGAAGATGCTGCGGAAGCCGTAGTGCTCGGCGAAGTAGCCGCCCACGAAGGAGTCGACGCCGGCCACGCCGCCGTTGACGGCAGAGATCAGGCCGCGCGGCGCAAGATTTGCGGATGGACCACTTCGTGCAAAACGTTCGTTCTCAGTGACATCGAGACGGCGAACGACACCCTTTCCCGGGCCGGGGATACATAGACACTGAAGGTGGCGCTCAATGCTTGAGATGAAATCCTTACAGATCCACGGTCGTCGGGAACGACTTGACGGGCCCCACCCCATGTGATTCCGACCCTGTGGAGCAAAGGAAAAGGCAGCCACCCGGGTGCGCACACCCCAACGTCAAACATCCAGAGAAGTAGCTACGTGAAGAGGCTGCCGCCCCGTGACGGACTCGAGCCATCAGGATTGTCACCGGATCGGATGCGGGGACCGGGATGACGGGGGAAGGGCATGTGGTTGTGCGGCGCCCGGGTCACCGCACCGGCCCCGCCGTGCGCACCGGTTCCGTTCTTGTCCTGACTCTGATCGCATTGTGGGTGTTGGTCGTTCTTTCGCGGCCGCTGAACCGCTGGCGGGCACTAATCATCGGCGTCATGTATGCCGCCCTTGCGCTCGTCCTAACAGCGCCGCCGCTCCAGGATTTCTTTGAGTTCGCAGTGCTTGGCCAGGAACACCTGGCAATATCTGCGCTGATCGCACTCATCGGCTGCCTCGCCGTCGAACTCTTGCATTGGGCCCTCTTTCGGCGGATTAACGCTGACCCTGCCTTCACTCCGTAGGGACCAACCGACGCCCCGGAACTACATCCGGCGGGGCGCCACACCCGGTAAGGGCCCGGGAACCGCGAGTGGACAGCGGCTTACAACGTCACCCCCGCCCCGCCCGGCCGAGGTCTAGTCTGAGTCATGAGCGGTCAACAGAAGACTTGGCACGACAAACACAAAGCCTCCCTGACAAAAGGACAACGCGCCGCTGACATCATGCGGAACGGAATGGGAAGCTGGCCATTCGTCGGAAGTTTCATCTGCTTCATGCTCATCTGGGCCGCTATCAACACCTGGGCGCTGGCCACAAAAGCCTGGGACCCATACCCCTACATACTCTTGAACCTCCTGCTCTCTATGTTGGCAGGACTCCAAGGTGCGATTCTCCTCATAGCCGCCAAGCGACAGGACGCCATCGCCGCGGCCATGGCCCAGCACGACTTCGACACCAATACCAAGGCAAAGGAAGAGATCGAACTCCTGATAGCCATCAACCGCGAACAACTGGAAATTCTGCAGGAACTAAAGAAAGCGGCGGCACGTGAACGCCTGAACGTCCAGCCCCACGCGGATGCCTGAATCAGCCCAGACCGGGCACGCCCGTTTTTCCGCGGCTCAAAGCTCTGAGCTTGGAAAGCCGACCCTCCCAAACGGAGTGTCGGAGGAGGGCCACCTCAGATACTTGGTTGCGTTCGGCGATCAACTCACGCTCATATGCGGCGGAATTAGCGAGTATGTTCAGCACCAGCCGGTCGTTTGGTAGCGCCCTGTCGCGAGGACAGGTAAGAGAGCCGGCCGTCGTAGCGTCTGGGCCTGCGGTGGGTCCGCTGATCCTTCCGGAGTCATGGGTTGCCGGGAACAGATGGTTAGGACCCCGCCGTGGCGCCGCTGTTTTCGACGCACGATCTGAGAGAGAGCGTTGCCGTATTTGGTGTATTAAGTGAGAGAGCGCCCTGACGGGAGGGTGCCGCCCGTCGGCCGTAAGCTGGGTGCATGCCGAGTAACTGGGACAGCCTGGACGTCAGCCTCCGCGAATCCGTGCAGGAGAACGTGGAGCTCTACGAGCGCGTCCGCCCTGCCCTGAAGCTGGTCACCCGTGACGTGCTCCTCATCCTGCGCCGCATGCTGAAGGGCACCGAGGTGACGCCACTGTTTGTCACCGGGCGCACCAAAACGGTGGAATCGTTCCGGGAAAAGATCTCCCGCATTGAGGAACCGCTGGAGCCCGGCGGGCCGCCGGTGCTGAAGTTCCCGGACCCGTTCCGCACGCTCAATGACATGGTGGGCGTCCGCGTCATCACCAAGTTGCCCGCTGAAAACGCGCTGGCAGCCAACATCATCAAGCGCGAGCGCCAGGTGTTCGACTGCCGCGGCGACCGGGAGAAGGACATCGGCTCCATCGAGTCCGGCACGTACGGCTACTCCAGCCGCCACCTCATCCTCCGCACCATCCAGAACGACGCCGTCAAGGAGTACCAGCAGGTCTTTAACCCGGACGTCCCGGCCAACGGCAGCTACTTCTTCGAGTGCCAGATCCGCACTGTCTTCGCCCATGCCTGGAGCGAGATCGAGCACGACATCCGCTTCAAGGCCGAGGATCCGCGCGCCTGGACCCCGCACTTCGACCGCCAGTTCACCGCTACCGCCGCCATGCTGGAAACGGTGGAAAGCGCGTTCGCGGACCTGCACGAACGCTACGAGGAGGTGCGCAGCTACTGGGACATGGACGGCGAAGGCGCCGCGCAGCTTACCCCCAATCGGATCCGCGACGTCTGGCGCACCCTGCTCCCGCACGTGGACCGCAAAGTGGATGACGACTGGGGCTGGGCGGCTGAACTGATGGCGGCCCACGGCCTGAACCAGACCGTCCAGCTGGCTGGCCTGCTCAGCGCCCAGCGCATCACTGAGGTCCGCAAGGCCCTGGACCACCGCTACTCCCCCGGCCCGGACCGCCTGCTGGATGACCTCCTGCTCTGGCAATTCGGTACCAAACACATTGACCTCACCGCGGAAGCGCCCGACGCCGTCCCGCACCCGCGGCGCGACAGCCTCCTGCGGCGGCTTAAACAGATTGAACGTTACCGCCAGGCCAAGGCAAGTTAGCCGGAAACCGTGCGCACCTGACGGCCGCCCAGGGCCGCAGGATTACGGGCCATCACGGACAGTCAACTACCCTTGACTCATAGGGGCGGCTGTTGGTAGACGGGCCCCCGAATCTTCCGGCTCCCGCCCCGCGGCATGGCCCGGCAGCTGTTTTTGCCCCTCTCTGACAAGGATTCCGCCATTTCCACGGACGCATTCTTCGCCTCGCTCACCCGGATCCGCAACGTCATCCTGCCGATGGCGGCGCGGTCGTGGCTGAACACTTCCCGCGGACTGCTCGCCGGCTTTATCCTGGTGCACCTTGGCTTCTTGATCTTCGGTGCGCTGCTTTCCCTTCGCGGGGAAGCGTTCAGCGATACGTTCATCTACCGTGACTGGGCTGCGGCCGGCTTCAACGAGGCGAATCTCAGCGGCGGACCCAGCCCCTGGGTGTACCCCATCCTCGCGCTGATCCCCATGGCGCTGGCCGGCCTGGCCGGACCGGGACCGTTCTTTTTCCTCTGGGTGCTGATGACCACCCTCCTCAACGGCTGGGGCCTGGCCAAGCTCACAGACCGTGGCCGCAATCAGGAGGCGATCCCGGCAGGCTGGTGGTGGCTGGTCTTCACACTGCTGATGGGCTGGCTGGGCTTCGCCCGCGTGGACGGCCTCACCGCGCCGATCGTCCTGGTGGCGCTGGCCTATGGCGTGGGCCGGCCGTTCATCGCCTCCGTAATCCTCGCCGCCGCCACCTGGGTGAAGGTCTGGCCCGCCGCGGTGATGCTGGCCCTGTTCACCGTGGTCAAGAATCGCCTCCTGGTGGTCTTGGCAGGCGTGGCGACCTCAGCCGTGGTGGTGGCGCTGGCTGCCGTCGTGGGCAGTGTGCCCAAGCTGCTGAATTTCCTGACCCAGCAGGGCGACCGTGGCATGCAGCTTGAAGCAACCTTCACCACGCCCTGGCTCTGGCTGTCCGTGCTGAACGTGGGCGATTCCCGGATGTACATGAACACCGACATCAACTCGATGCAGGTGGACGGCCCCGGCACGGCCATAATGTCCGTGCTGATGCAGCCGCTGCTGATCGTGGCAGCGCTGCTCGTGGCCGGGCTGACGTTCTGGGCACTCCACAATGCCAAGACGAACGGCGGCGGCGTTGACCGCACCGAACTGCTGCTTGCCGGCGCCCTCACCCTGGCCACCGCTTTTGTGGTCTTCAACAAGGTGGGCTCGCCTCAGTTCATGGTGTGGCTGGCACCTGCCGTGGCAGTGGGCCTGGCGCACAGCTGGCGTGAATGGCGGGTCCCTGCGGCCATGCTCACCGCCATTGCCGTGGCCACGTTCTTTATCTACCCGCTGTTCTACGATGCCCTGAGCCACAACAACCCGCTGATGGCCGGCGTGCTGACCATCCGCAACGTCCTCCTGGTGGTGCTGTTCCTGTGGTCCGTCCGGCGCCTGTACCTGCTGGGCAAAAAGGCTCCCGCGCCCGTTCCCGCGCTCAAGGAGTCCTGAGATTTCAACGAAGTTCTTCGACCGGCTGGTCAGCGTCCGCAGCACCCTCTTGTCCGCGCGCGTGGTGGAATGGTTCGCCCGTCCGGCCAGCGTCTGGTGGGGCTTCGCGGTCACCCACCTGTACTTCCTGGGCTGGATGGCGTCATTCTTTCTCAACGGCGATACGTTCAGCGATACCGAGCAGTACCGTCAGTGGGCCGTGGACGGCTACAACCCGGACAGCCTGGACGGCAAGATCAGCCCCTGGGTGTACCCGGTACTGGCACAGATCCCGATCTTCCTCGCGAACATTGCCGGACCCAGCCTCTACCTGCTCTGCTGGTTCCTGATCATCTCAGCCCTCAACGCCGTCGGCCTCGTGTACCTGACCCGCGGACCGCGGAAGGTGCGGGGCATTGCCCCGGCCTGGTGGTGGCTCTTTTTCACCATTTTTATGGGCTATCTCAGCTTTGCCCGCGTGGAGGGCATCACCGCTCCCCTGGTCCTGATCGCGCTGCTGTACGCGGCCGAACGCCCCGTGGTGGCGGGTGTACTGCTAAGTGTGGCCACCTGGATCAAGGTGTGGCCGGCGGCCGTCCTCGTACCGATTGCGATCGCCAGCCGGAAGCGGATCCAAGTGCTGGCCGCCGGCGTCGCGGTCACCGCTGTGGTGGGCCTAGGCACGTATCTGTCCGGCGGCCTGCCGCACATCATGGATTTCCTCACCAACCAGGGTGAGCGGGGCATGCAGCTTGAAGCCACGTTCTCCACGCCGTGGGTGTGGCTGAGCGTGTTCAAAATCGCCGGCTCCAGAATGGCGGACAACACGGCCATCAACTCCACCGAGGTCTACGGGCCCGGCGCCTCGGTGGCCGCGTTCCTGATGCAGCCGCTGCTGATCGTTGCCGCGGTGGTGGCGGCCGTCCTGCTGGTCCGGGCGCTGAAGCGCGGCGCCGAACGGGAGGAATTGTTCCTCGAGGGTGCGCTGATGATGGTCACAGCCTTCATTGTGTTCAACAAGGTGGGGTCGCCGCAGTTCATCATCTGGCTGGCACCGGTGATTGTTGCTGGCCTGACCCACGACTGGGAGCGCTGGAAGGTCCCGGCCGCCCTGCTGATGGGCATCGCCATCACTACGTTCGTGATCTACCCGCTGTTCTACACGCCGCTGATCCACGCCCACCCGGTCATGGCTGCCATTCTCACCACCCGCAACGTGCTCCTGGTGGTACTCCTGTGGTGGTCGGTGAAGCGGACGGCTGAGCTGGGCCGGAAGTTGACGGCTGTGCCCGAGGCGCGGACCGCCTGAACCTTAATTAACGCAAGTTCTCCACAAACCATCCGCGGTGTCAGTTTCGTTCGACGAGCCCAATCTCGTGTCGACTGCCGGGCTGCTGCCGGTCATGACATTGGCCCGGGACGCCGGGCTGCACGAGCTGGCTGAGGACTGGCTGGCGGTACCGACGGACAAGGGCGCGAACGCCGGACTGAAAGTCGCGTCCCTGGTCGCCGGGATGGTCGCCGGCCACGGACAGTATTGATGACATGGCCCTGCTGCGGACTCCAGCAGCGGCGGAGGTCACTGGCTTATTCTGGGGCCATGAACCCTCTCGCGTTCACAATGACCCTGCCCGCCCGTCCGATCACGCCCGTGATGGGGTTTCTGCCGCCGTGGTTGGACCCTATTGAGTTTCTGCGCAACCCCGCCTTCGCGCATTGGGTGGTTGCCATCGTGTGTGCTTTCCTTTTCATTGAAACCGGTCTGCTCGCCGGCTTTTTCCTGCACGGAGATTCGCCGCTGGTCGCCGCCGGCTTCCTTGTAGCCACCCGCACCATCCAGGTCAACATCCTGCTCCTCGCTGCAGCTGTGTTCTTCGCCGGCGACCAGACAGGTTACCTGATCGGCCGCCAGGCAGGACCCTCCGTCTTCAACAACCCAATTGCCTCTAATGCGCAGTGAATACGTGGACAATGATTACGGCTTCTTCGAAAAGTACGGGCGGCGGTCCGTTGTCCTGGCCCGCTTCGGTCCCATAGTGAGGACGTTCCTTCCCGTCGGTGCCGGGGTCGCCAGGATGACCTGCCGGCCCTTCATCGCCATCAACGCCCTCGGTGCGCTTCAGTGGGGTGTTGGCGTCACGCTGTTGGGCTTCTGGCTAGGCCGGTACGAATGGATCGGGACGAACATCGACCTGATCCTTACCGCGATCGTACTGTTCTCATTCGCCCCAGCGGAGTTGAACTGTTGAAGAACCGCAGACGACGAGCATCGCCCGATGGCCCTACCAGCAAGGGAATATCTAATGGACAAAACTGAAAACTCCAAGGAATCTCAGCCTGAACGGCCGACGCCACCAACCGTTGCATCCAAAATGGCCTTGATGTGGGCGGACAGGCTGGGCCGGGCGAGCATTCGGGCCATCCAAACCCTGGCTCTGATCGCACTGCTCTGGGTATTGGTGGAGGCTGCGACTCGTGTCCCACTCGTGACAACACCAGTTCTCATCGCCTTGATCCTGGCCTCAGCGATGGCGCCGGTTGTGCGATTACTGGCAGCCCGCGGCTGGCCTCGTGCAGTGGCGGTTCTGTCGTCATTCCTGATGATCCTGGTTGTCGGAGCCGGCATCGTTGGCGGCATCGTCGCCCTCGTGCGTCAACAAGCCGGCGCCTTGGCGGCCGGGGCCGAAGCGGGCATCGGCCGGCTCCAGGAATTCATCACCACCGGACCCGTAGCGCTATCCAGCACTCAGATCGACGCGGCCCGAAATGAGTTCCAGAAATTTCTGACCGGGGGCACCCTCGGCGCCGACGCTTTGACAGGGCTGAGGACGGCCGGCGAAATCGTGGCAGGGACCATCCTTACCGCAGTGATTTTGTTCTTCTTCCTCAAGGACGGAGAAAAGATCCGGACCTTCCTCATCGGTTTTCTCCCGAAGCCTCATCGGGGCACCGCGCATCTGGCTGCGGACCGCAGCATCATCGTGCTCGGGGGTTATGTCCGCGGAACCCTCATTGTTGCCGCCATTGACGCCGCAATCGTGCTGGCGGGCCTGCTGATCCTGCGGGTCCCGCTGGCCTTCCCCCTGGCCGCGGTGGTCTTCCTCGGCGGCTTTATCCCCATCATCGGAGCGACGGCCGCCGGAAGCCTCGCTGTCCTGGTTGCCCTGGTCGAGAACGGCCCCTTACCGGCCCTCGTGGTGCTCATCATCCTTGTCGCGGCAAACCAGTTCGAACATCACCTCCTGCAGCCGCTCTTCATGGGCCGCGTCCTACGCATCCACGGACTGGTCATCATCCTGTCGCTGGCAGCAGGGGCAACTCTGGCGGGAGTCGTCGGCGCGTTGCTCGCAGTACCACTCACCGCAGTCGCCTGGACCATTTACAAAACCCTGTCGCGACCGGACACTCCGGCCCCGGAACCACTCCCCCAGATCCAACCCGACCAACAGGACTAGGCCTGGGGGAAGACCTGGCGCGTTTCGCGTAGGTGCCGGACAAGGCACCCAGAATCCCGAGCTTGGCGCGGAGGAAGCCGTCTTCGGCAACGCCGCCGCCGTAGATTTTGACGTTGGCGGCGACCAGATTTTCCGCATGTTCGCCTCCCCCGCAGTTCGACGCCCTGTGACCAGGACTGCAGGATGGCCATGACGATCAGGGCCCTTGGAGCCGTAGTGGCTGAACTTGTCCGGTAAGCCGGCCCGGCGGACGACGTTGGCCAGCTCGTTCAGGGCGATCAGTGCAGGTTTGGGCAGGCAATCGCCGCAGTCAGCGCTGTGGTGGGGCATCTGAGACGGCCCCTCATTGGAAAGGTTGTAGATCGTCTCCTGAGACGGAGCGAAGTTGTGTGGGTTGAACTGGCGGCGCGCGTCCGTGGCCACGGACGCGTCATGGGCCGGGGCGAGACGACGGCACCGGGTGCGTCCGGGATCGCGGGCATGACTCGTGAGGTGGACTTACCTGTCCGGGGTCCCCAGATGTCGATGCTGAGGTCTTCCCAGGACTGAACGAACTTCTGGCCGTGGAGACACCCTTGCCCACCACGATGCCCGGAGTGTCCTTCACGCCCAGCCGTGCGGCCGTCGCCTGTGCTCCCTTTTCCGAGAAAGCGGCCAAAGACTTCCCGCGCCCCAGGTACCGGGCGGCCTTATCGACCCGGGCGCGCTTGAACGCGCCCTTCCTCCAGGTCACCGGCACCACTGGCCGGGACCAGGACCAGGACCAGGCCAGTGGTGAGGGCCTCGGCGACAGTGCACAAATCCGCAGGCCTTCATCCGGTCCTCTTCAGCCGGCAGCGCTGGAAGGTCCCGGCCGTGCTGCTGATGGGCATCGCCATGAAGATGTTGGTGATCTACGTGCTGTTTTACACGCCGCTCATCCACGCCCACCCGGTCATGGCTGCGATCTCCACCACCCGCAACGTGCCCCTGTGGTGGTCGGTGAGGCGGACGGCTGAGCTCGGCCGGTAGTCGACGGCGGTGCCGCAGCCGGCCCAACGCAAAAGGTCCCCGATCTAACCCTCCGTGGAGCTTTGGGGCCGGTGTTCTGCAATGAGTCCGGCGGCCATCCGTCGGGCCCGGCGGGCGGCCATCTTGTCGCCTTCGGCAGCGGCGATGATTGAGCCCTTCATGAGGATGTGCCAGGAGAGGGCGAATGCCTCGGAGTCCTCCAGGCCGGCTTCATCGGCCAGGATTCGAACCTGCTGTCGGATCCTGCCCAGGTATTCGATGCTCGCCTTACCCAGGGGATGGGCTGCCCCCATTTCCAGCAGCACTTTCACGAAGGAACATGCTTCAAAATCATCGTCCTGGAACCATTGGTCGTAAACATCGAAGATGGCCAGCAGCTGCTCCGCGGGGTTCTCCGCCCTGCTTCTGGCCTCCGGGACGACGGATCCCATCATCCACAGTTCGTCGCGACGCTTCAGAAAAGCCAGCACCAGAGCGTCCTTCGACGGAAAATGCCGGTAGAACGTTGCCTTTGCGACGCCGGACGCGCGGATCAGCTCGTCGACCCCGACATCGCGGATCCCACGGCGCGAAAATAATCCGTAGGCGGCCACCACAATACGGGTATGGACATCATCAGGAGCTTCAAGGTCGTCGGCGATTGTCCTCATGCCAGCGAACTCTACCTTCCAAGGCCGTAGTCAGCGCCGCGCCGCCCGCTGCTTTTTGACCCAGCCCAACGCCCGCCGGGCCCAGTCCACGGGCTTGCCCTCCACGAGGAGCTTCCGGGTGTGGATGTCCAGGACCAGCAGGTAGAACGTGAACAGCAGCGCCGTCACGAACGCCAACGACGACGCGTCCACGGCCAGCTCCACAAAGGACCAGACCGAGAGCTGGTCCTGCGCGCCGAACACCACAAAGAAGGTCACACCCACGTAGAGGCTCCGGATCTGCCAGTCGTTCCGGATGCCGGTGACGGCCAAAAACGGCAGGAACCAGAGGATGTACCAGGGCTGGATGATGGGTGAAAGCATCACGACGGCGGTGAACGCCAGGGCCATTCGGCGCACCGCGCGCGAGTAGTCGCCGCGGAACATCAGCAGCAGGACCAGCCCGATGGCCGCCCACTTCGTCCCGGTCCGCAGCAGGTCCGCGAAGGTGCCGCCGGGCAGCCCGAGCACGTTGCCGAGGAACTCCACCTGCTGGCCCAGGAAACCTGACGGCGAATAGCCGGTGTACCCCGGCGTCGGATCCATGATCGCCCACACCCAGCCCAAGCCAAGGTTGTACGGTATGCCGCTGAGCGCCAGCACACCAAAGCTGATTCCCGCCGTCGCGCCCCACATGAGGAACTTGCGGGTCCACGAAGCGGCAGGCCCTGCCCACATGACCCCGATGAACGGGAGCAGCAGTACGGTGATCGGCTTGATGCCGATGGAGGCGGTGACAAGAAGTATGCCGGTGAGGTAATGCTTCGTCGCGGCCAAGTAGACACCGGCGACGGCGAGCCCCACCATGAGTGCGTCGTTGTGGGCGCTTGCCACGAAACTGATCAGGAACAGCGGATTGGCCACTGCGATCCAGAGCGCCCGGGCCCCGTTGATGCCGTGGAGTTCGGCGAGCTTGGGCACGTAGATGACACAGAGGACCACTCCGACGCCAGCCAGCAACCGGAACAACAGGACGGAAAAGTCGGGTTGGGCGCCGGTCAGCCCCACCACGCCGCGGGCGAGCCACAGGAAGTACGGCCCGTAAGGGGTCCTGTTCTCGGCCCAAGCCGGGTCCGCGCCGAGGGCAAACCAGTTGCTGAGGGTGGAAATGCCGACGTCGTAAGGGTTTTGGCCCTCCATCACCAGACGGCCCTGGCCCGTGTAGGCGTAGACGTCGCGGGAGAAGATAGGAACGGCCAGCAGGAGCGGCAGGGACCAGGCTGAGATGGCGATCACCACGGACCGCAGGGATTGTTCGCCCCAGTCCCCCAGCCGTTGGCCGACCCGCAGCCAGGAGCGCATCAGCAGCATGGCCCCGACAGTTAGCAGGACGGTGGACAGGGTGACTCCCCAACCCTCGGTCCGCAAGGCGATGACCACGGGCTGGCGGATCATGGGTGAACCGTTGGCAATCCAGCCCGTGCCGATGGACCCCACAAACATCATCAGGGCGCCGAGGAAACCCTGCCAGATGGCGATGTAGGCCCGGCGCTTCGCGGGTGCGGCAGCCGGTGCGGCGGCTACGGCAACGGCAGGCGCATATGACTTCGGGAGCTCCATGCCAGCGGACGTCTTTTTCGACGGTCCCGGGGAACTCTCCGAAGTGCTGAGGTGCGAACCGCCTGCCGTCATGTCTTGTGTGGTCCCCTACTTACGTTACGGCGCTGGCTGGACCAGCTAAAGGCCGGTCTAGGACCAAGCCATTTTAGCAGTTGGGATGCGGCGTGCCCCAGACTGGTAGGGCGGCCGCGCCCTCTCAATTGCCGACGAACCGGCGCGCCTCACCTCCTCCCCCGAAGGACGAAGCTGCCAAAAGCGCACTTCACCAGCACGATTGGACCCAGCAATGCCCGCACGAAGCGTCCCGGACGCCCGGCCCAGCACGCCTCAGCAGCTCCAGTCGGTCCGCGCAACATTACGTTCCCCGCGGCGACTTAAGACCGAGGCGCTGGCCGGACTGGTAGTGGCACTGGCCCTAATTCCGGAGGCCATTGCGTTCTCGGTGATCGCGGGCGTGGATCCGCGGATCGGTCTGTTCGCGTCCTTCATCATGGCGGTCACTATCTCGTTTGTGGGAGGCCGGCCGGCAATGATTTCCGCTGCCACCGGCGCCGTTGCCCTGGTCATTGCGCCGCTGATGCGCAGCCACGGCCTGGACCACCTCATTGCCGCCGTGATCCTGGCGGGCGTTTTCCAGATCCTGCTGGCGGTCCTAGGTGTGACCAGGCTGATGCGCTTCATCCCCCGGTCGGTGATGGTGGGCTTTGTGAACGCCCTGGCCATCCTAGTGTTTATGGCCCAGGTGCCCGAACTGGTCGGCGTTCCCTGGCTGGTTTATCCGCTGGTCGCCGTGGGCTTGGTGATCGTGGTGGGACTGCCAAGAATTACGACGGCGGTGCCCTCACCTTTGGTGGCCATCGTGGTGCTCACCTTGTTTGCCGTCCTCGCCGGGGTGGATGTCCCCACGGTCCAGGACAAAGGCCAACTGCCCGAGAGCCTGCCGTCCCTATTTATTCCCAACGTTCCCCTGACATGGGAGACGTTCCAGGTCCTGGCGCCGTTCTCGCTCTCGATGGCCCTGGTGGGGCTGCTGGAATCGCTGATGACCGCCAAGCTCGTGGACGACATCACCGACACCCGCTCCAACAAGACCCGCGAGTCCTGGGGCCAGGGCGTGGCGAACATCGTCACCGGCTTCTTCGGCGGCATGGGCGGCTGCGCCGTGATCGGCCAGACCATGATCAACGTCAAAGGCTCCGGCGCGCGGAGCCGGGTATCCACGTTCCTGGCCGGCGTCTTCCTGCTGGTCCTCGTGGTGACGCTCGGTGACGTTGTAGGCATGATCCCGATGGCCGCCCTGGTGGCCGTGATGATTTTCGTTTCGGCCATCACTTTCGAGTGGCACTCCATCGCCCCGCGTACCCTTCGCCGGATGCCCAAGTCCGAGACCGCCGTCATGCTGATCACCGTGGCAGTCGTGTCAGCTACGCACAACCTGGCCATCGGTGTGGGTGCGGGCGTGCTGGCGGCCACGGCGCTGTTCGCCCGGCGGGTGGCGCATTTCGCCACGGTGGAGCGGACCGTCGTCGAGCTTAACGGCGAAAACGTTGCCACCTACACGGTGGACGGGGAGCTGTTCTTCGCCTCCTCCAACGACCTTTACACCCAGTTCGAGTACGCGCTGGATGCCGAGCCGGGCATCGCCCGGGTGGTGGTGGACCTGCACGCCTCGCACCTGTGGGACGCATCCACCATCGCGGTGCTGGACGCCGTCACGGAAAAGTACCGCCGGCATGGCCGGGAAGTGGAGCTGATCGGGCTGAACTCGGCGAGCGCCCAGATGCGGGAACGGCTGGCCGGAAAGCTGAACCCCAGCTAGTCACGGCATGCAATCAATGGCTGTCATCCTTCGTCTGCTCCGCCGGCCGGCAAAAGGGTAGTTTGGCGTCGTAGCTTTCCAACAACGCGGCCTCCTGCGTTCCCGTTCCGAGGTCAACTCCGAGCTGGCCTACATCTTCTATAACGCCCGCTGGCCGGAACGCAACCGACGGGTGGCAGAAGAGGACCTGGCCCGGGTCTTCCGCGAACACCTTGCACCTTTCGGCGGACTGAACGGCTACGTGCGCGACAACTTCATCACCGATGCCCGCTCCTCCGAGATTGTGCTGCGGCCCGAGGACTTCCTGATCGCCCCCGCACCCTGGCACTCGGGCCGTATTGCGTCGCCGTCTTATAGAGGCGTTTCGCCCCCGCAACATTCTTGTTGTCGTGCACCTTTACGAATGTGGATTCCTTCGTGTCGCCCTGGAGCGTGACACCGTCGGTGCGGTGCGCCTCGTCGCAAATGATTAGGTCGAAGTCGGGAAGACCATCGCGCTGTGCCCCTGTGATCGCATCGATGAACTGGTAGCGGTCGAATTCCCCCCAGATGGCCTAGTGGCAGTGAAGCCGATCGGCGGTCCGCGTCCCGGAAACGAAACTGCCCCGGGTTACAAAATCCAGTGGACCCGGGAGCGGTTCGATGGATCGAGGTTTAGGGCTGTACGTACAGGACCTCTCCTGCTGACTTTCCGCTGTGCAGGTCCCAATATGCTTCGGCGATCAAATCCGGATCGAAGAACGTGCCGGTTTGGACGGCGCCCCCGATGGTCACGGTGCCCACATTAAGTCCTTGTGCGGCGAGTTCATCGGCCAGGGTGAAGGTCAGGTTGCGTAGCCCGGCCTTGCTGATGGAGGCCGATGCCCTGGACGCAACGGGATTCAAGCCCAGGAGTCCGCCGGTGAAAAGGATGGAACCCGAACCGCGCGTAGTCATGGCGGGAGCCACCAGCTGGGCGCAGCTCAGCGCCCCGACCACGTTGACCGCGAAATCCCGGGTCAGGTCCGCGGCGTCCAGGGCGGAGGGGTTGGCAATCGTGTTGGCACCGACGTTGTAGACCAGCACATCCAAGATTCCGTGTTCGGCCTGAATGCGGGCGAAAGCCGATTGCAGGCTCTGCGGGTCCGTCACATCGGCGACGATACCGTGGGCCTCGATGCCAGCATCTTGGAGCTCCGATACCCGAAGCTGAAGTGATTCAAGGGTCCTGGCCAGAAGGATCACCGTGAAGCCGTTGGCGCCAAACTTCCTGGCCACTCCGGCACTGACGCCCGGACCGGCGCCCACGATGGCCACGCACTTCTTGTTCATTTCCGCTGCTTTCGATTGACGTGATCGCGATGACAACCAGTCTGGTGGAAAGGAGCTGGAGACGTTCGAAGCGTGGGCAGGCATTCCATGTCATTCGCGTGGGAGGACTGGATTTTCAATGTATCACTCGAAAAAGTCCCTACGTTGGAGCCTTTGGATGCACAAGCGCAGATGTTTTCCCTGCCGCCGCGGACCTGCGCGGGGCGTCCATTTCATTCCCCTGTTCGGTGTGAGAATTTTCATTCGGATGCAGTTGGTACGGGGCCAGCCACGCGGAACGCCGAGGGCCTTTATTACCCGGCCAGCGCAATCAATTCGTGTGCCGGACCGGTCTGTGGCTTTCGCTGAGCGCCCTCAACTCTCGCAGTGGCGGATGAAGGTCTGCGGGCGGCTCGCTGCACTTGTTCCTGGGACATGAACTGCCGGTCTTTGCCGTCGGAAACCAACCAATCGAGCGCTTCTGGGTCTACGACAGAAGGGCAGTCGGCGGGTAGATACAATCCAACGCGGTCGGACACCAAGAGCCCTAGGCTGGAGCCATGGATGCACACGAAGTACAGCTGGCCAGTTACCCGGGTGGCGTCATGGAGGCGCGGAATTTCAGGGTCAATACGGTGCCTGTCCCGGAGCTCAGTGACGGCCAAGTGATGGTTCGCCTGCGCAGGCTGGGCCTAAACGCCGGGCTGGCCAACCGGATTGGGGGTCCGGACACCGCCTATGGACCGGGCATCAACCCGGGGGACGTGCCGGCGAGCGACGGCGTCGTGGAGATCGTTGAATCGCGCAGCGAAGCGTTCAAGCCAGGTGATCTGGCGGTGCGAAAATCACCGTGGCGCAGTATTGACATTGCCGCCGAGGGTGAACTGCGCCGCATTCCCGCACCGGAGGCTGGCGTTGCGTTGGAGGCGCATCTGACGGTGCTTGGACATACCGGCTTCACCGCGTACACCGGCATGATGCGCTTTGGCGGCGTGCGTGCTGAGGATACCGTCTATGTTTCCGGAGCGGCAGGTGGCGTGGGCAGCTGCGCCGTGCAGTTCGCCAAAGCCGTCGGCGCCACCGTCATCGGCAGTACGGGTTCAGCCCAGAAGGTCAGGCTTCTGAACGCATTGGGTACCGATGCTGCTTTCAATCACCACGACGGCGCGGCACTGGACCTGCTTCGTGAAGCAGCACCGGATGGGATCGACCTGTTTTATGACAACGTGGGCGGAGAACAGCTGGAAGCCGCACTGGAGGCCCTCCGATTCGGCGGGCGCGTTGTGGTCTGCGGTGCCGCGTCGCAGTACGGGAAGGGAAGCGAACGCAGGGGCCCCTCGAACTACCTGCGAATGATCTATCAGCAGCTGACCCTGCGGGGCTTCGACGTGACCTCAAACGAGGACCTGCGCCAGGAATTCGAGACCGACGTTGCCAGCTGGTTGCGCGCGGGAAAGATTCGCAGCGTCCACACCCTCGTTGGCGGCTTTGGCCAGATCCCTGAGGCGTTCGCGTCGCTCCTGGCCGGCGGCAATAGCGGCCGCATGATTGTCGATTGCGACAGCTGACCCGGGGAGAACGCCAAATCGATGGTTTGAATCAAACCATCCAGACCCGGGTGAGGATCGCGCCGACCGTGCGCCCGGCGATCCGCATCAGCTCCGTGATGGCGGTCTTGGACGTTTGCGTGGCCAGCCAGGCGGCCTGCGCGTCGAAAAGATGGGGCGGCCGGCCTGATGCCGGGCCCACGGCACGGCAGCCACGGTCACGCGGTGGACCCGGCAGGCCACCCTCGGGGCGTCGGCTTCCAACTCGATTCGGATGGCCCCGGCGTCCGGTGCCCGCCAGCGGCGTCGGCCCTTGCCCTGGTCGTATTTCGGGCAACGGCGGCGGCAGATCCCGCACCGGTTCCGCATCGAGCCTGTCGGCCTGACAGAGGCGACCAGAATCCCCGTTTTGTCGTCTATATCGATGGACTCCACGACCGTTTCTCGACACCGAGCAGAGTTCGCCATATAACTGATCGCGTCGCGGACCTCCCGAGATAGGGTCCGCGACGCCATCAGACTGTCAGCTACGCGTTGGGTGGCGTCGGTGATAACCGCGTACGCACCCGCCTCGACCGCGGTGTACACGGCCTGAACAAGGTCAGCGGGGGTCATCTTGGGCCCGCCGGCGTGCGCGGCCATTGCGGTGTCGACGTAGCCCATGTGTACGCCGGCCACGTGAACGCCCTGCGGTGCCAGCTCAAGCCGGAAGGAGTTCGTCGCCGACCACAGCGCCGCCTTGGACGCACTGTAGACCCCGCCGAACGCGTACCAGCTCGCCACGGAGTGTACGTCAACCAGGACCGGGTTCGGCGCCGCCGCGAGTATCGGGGCGAACGCGCGGGCGAGGAGCACGGGGCCGAAGAAGTTCGTCTCCATGTTCTGTTGGATCTCGGCCTCGGTGATGTCCAGCAGGCTCGAGCTAAGCGGGTTCGCACCGGCGTTGTTGATCAGCACCGTCACATCCGATGACAGGCAAACTGGAGCTGCATATCCACCCGAGTTACGTTACTTTCACCGTGACCCATGCGCAGGCCCCCGGAAACAGCGTTGACACTGGCGCGTCCACGCCCTGCTGCGAACTGCATTCCGCAGCCAGCTGGTACCTTCACTGTCTTCTGGGCTGGCCGGCTGGTGAGGGGCCACACCGCAGTTTCGCTTCCCTATCGCTACAATCGAGGCCATGGTACGTTCAGCGTGATCACGATGTCCTAACGCGGTCCCTCTCCAATCCGGCTCCTGACGCAACTTCAGAAAGCAGAGGCAACGATGCCAACAATAATGATCTTCCACGAGGTCGACGACGTTGAGCACTGGCTCAGCTCACCAAAACGGGAAGAAATCTTCGGGCCTCTGGGCATCACGGTTCGAACGTTCATCGACCCGGCGAACACCCACCGTGTAGGCCTAATCGTCCAAGTCCCCGACATGGATACGTTCCAGCGAATAATGGAGTCTGAAGCTGTAGCCGATGCGATGAAATTCGACGGCGTCCGCCCGGAAACAATTCTGACGCTCGTCGAGCCCTAGACACCACCGGGCCGTTGACCCTGACACCGAATCCTCCCACTGGTTCAGCCGCCTGACCGCTTCGGTGACTCGACGACACCCGATCCGGACGCGGCCAACGCGCCTTGCAATGTCCTTCGGCTGACCTGAGTCAACGCTGTTGGAGGGGGAGATCGTCCGTCTCAGCTCCACCTCCGGGATGCGGACTTTCACGCTGCGGCCCGCAGCCGCACGCCACGGAGTGGCTGCTAGAGTTCATCGACGACGGCAGCTGATGCAAGCCCGAAATGGGAAAGGAACACGCCCGATGAACTAACCCGCAACGCGTTCAGGCGGGCAACGACGTCGGACTGCAGACCCGCGCAGACGATCAGCCGGTCAAAGACGTGCTCGGACACCGCCGTCCGGACACTCACCTTTGCCCCGTCCACAGCTCTTGCTGGCACCTCCTGACCCAGCAGGATGGTGCAGCTGGCAGTCCGCACGTCCTGCGCCATCGCTTCGGTAATCGCCGCAAAATCTACGACGGCGGTATGCGGTGAATGCGCGGCCGCAACCCCTGCCGCGTGGGGCTCGATTTCCCGCAGGCGCGCAACGTCATCGATCCGGTCCAAGTCAGGGGCGCCGTTCGCCCGGGCCCGCTTTTCGATGTCGGCCAACGCAGGCAACTCCGAGTCATCCACAGCCACCACCAGCTTGCCGATTTCGCGGTAGGGCAGATTTTTTCTCCTGGCAGTATTCCCTTGGGTGCTGCGCGGCCGGAAACACACAGCTGGGCCTTCAGTGATCCCGCCGTGCAGTAGAGACTTGCGTGCACAACACCCGAATTGTGGCCGGTCTGGTATGCAGCAAGCCGATGCTCCTTCTCAAAGACTGTGACGTTCCGAGTCCGCGCTGCAGGAGCGACCGTGCCAGTGCCATCCCCACAATGCCCCCGCCGACGATTCCAATGCGTTCCACGGTAATGTACCCTTATCGCCGCGGTCTTACCCGGGTGCAGAAGCGCAGAGCCTCCGGGCCATGCTTATTGCCTGACTAGCCGCGGCGGTCGCTGTGGACGGTACGGTTCCGGCCCTGTGACTTGGCCGCGTAGAGAGCCTCGTCAGCGGCGGCGATCAGATCTTCCACATCGGACGTCCCCGCGTCGTAAAGCGCCACACCGTAACTGACCGTAGGCATGTGGAGTCCGTCTGCGGTGGGGGCCTGAGCGAGGCGCCGGCTGATCTCCTGCGCTATATGTTCGGCCCGCGCGGAGGAGGAGCCCGGAATCAGCAGAACGAACTCTTCCCCGCCGTACCGCCCCACGAGGTCAGTGCTGCGTACGGTCTCCTTGCACGCTTCGGCGAAGGCCTGCAGAGCGACGTCGCCGGCGGCATGGCCGTGGGTGTCGTTGACCACCTTGAAATGGTCCAGGTCCGCAAGGATCAGGGCGCCTGCTCCCTGCGTGACGGCGCGGTCTTTCAGCAGGCCGGCGGCTAGGTCAAAGAACGCTTTGCGGTTGAGCAGCCCGGTGAGGTCGTCGCGGGTGGCCACCATGCGCAGGGCGCGGGTCTGCTGTTCGGTGCTGAGCCCGGCCATACTGAAGGACACCACCACCAACAGGACCATGGTGACCATGGTGGTCACCTCTGACCCGAAGTACGTCACAAAAATGGGTCCGTCCTGGCCATCCAGCAGGAAGAACACGAGCCTGCCGAAATAGAACGCGGATATCGCCGCGGCCGCCGCGGCCATCGGCACCCGTACCCGCGAATAGCCTGGTTCCAGCCGCCAGAGTTCCTGCGATGCGAGTCCCAGCGTCAGGCACATCCCGGCGAGGAAAACCGGGCCGCCGGACCACGTGTTAGTGGCGGGGTTATCGAGTGCGGACGCCACGAGTGTTACCAGGGGCACCGCGGTGAATAGCCACCGCCGCGGCGGGATTTCCCGGAGGGATCTGGCGCCTGCCCAGACCGCCACACCGCCGTGGACCAGCAGGACGTTGCCCACCGGGTTAGCCCACCACTGCTGGCGTGTTCCGTCGAGGAGGAAGGCTGCGGATCCGGCCAGGAAGAACACCAGCGCGAGGCACCACCAGCCGCTGTACGGTGAGCGGGTGGTGCGGTAGGACGAAAAGTAGAACAGCAGCCCGAGCACCAGGGCCATGACGCCGAAGGCGACCCGCAGCGTCGCTGTATCCAAAACCATTTCCGACGTTCCCCCGTCCGCAGGCTGATGCAACCCCCAGTATCGCACCGCCGTCGGACAATTTACTGCCCGGCACAAAAACATCCCTACCCCCGGAGTTTTTGTCCACATAATCCGCTTTTAGGGCTATCCAGGGGCCGGTATCTGCCCAAAAACTCGGGGGCGGGGGTTAGGAACCCGGCGTGCGGATGATCCGTCGCTGGGCGGCGAGGGCGATCGCGGACGTCCGATTATCGACGCCGAGCTTGCCGTAAATATGCACCAGGTGGGTCTTGACCGTGGCCTCGGAAATGAAGAGCTGCCTTGCAATGGCGCGGTTGGTCAGGCCGGTGGCCAGCAGTTCCAGCAGTTCCACCTCGCGGGGAGTCAGTGCAGTTTCCGGGCTGCTGATCCGCCGCATCAGCAGCGCCGCCACCTTGGGGGCCAGCGCCGTCTGGCCGGCCGCCGCGGACAGCACGGCCTGGCGGATCTGCTCGGGCGGCGCGTCCTTTAGCATGTAGCCGCTGGCGCCGGCCTCCACCGCGGCCAGGATGTCCGCCTCGGTGTCATACGTGGTGAGGATCAGGACCGGCGGCGCGGCATCCAGTTTCCGGATGGCCGCCGTCGCAGTGACGCCGTCCATTCCCGCGCCCATCTGCAGGTCCATCAGCACCACATCCACGCGCTCCCCCAGGGCCCGAAGCCGGGTGAGCTCGCGCAGCGCGGCGTCCCCGTCGGCAGCCTCGGCGGCCACACTGAAGTCTTCGAATTCGGTGAGCATGGCGCGCAGTCCGGCACGGACCACGGGGTGGTCGTCCACGAGCAAAATTTGCAGCGTCCCCATCAGCGCCGCTCCCCGGCCGGACCGGTAAGCGGCAGCCGGACCGCGACGACGGTCCCCTCCCCCGGTGCCGATTCGACCTCCAGTGAACCGTTCAGTTCCGCCACCCGGGCAGCCAGCGAGCGCAGACCGAAGCCGCTGCCGTCCGCGCGAGCAGCCACGCCGGGCCCCGAGGCTTCGGGCGCAAAGCCCGTGCCGTCGTCGTACACGTCCAAAGTGACCTCGTCCCCGAGGAACGCGAGGGTGACGACGGCGGTGCGAGCCTTCGCGTGGAGCCGCACGTTGGCGAGGCTGGCCTGGGCGGCACGGAGCAGCGTGACGCTGTACTGCGGCGGGAGTTCCGCCGGATGGCCCACCAGCTCGAACCGGCAGCGGAGTCCCTCGCCGCGTGCGGCGGCCAGGGTTTCGGTTTCGCCGCAGAGCCGCTGCAGGCTTTCGGGCAGCGAGGATTCCTGAAGCCGGGGTGCTGTGAGCCCCCGGACGAAGCTGCGGGCCTCGGACAGGTTTTCCGAGGCCGTCTGCTGGACCAGTGCGAACCGTTCGGCCGCGGCGGCAAGATCGCCGCTGGCCAGGGACTTCTCGGCCGCGCGGGCCACGAGGACGATGCTCGAGAGGCCCTGCGCCAGGGTGTCATGGATTTCGCGGGCGAGGCGTTCACGCTCGGCCACCACGCCGGCTTCGTGCTGGGTCCGGGCCAGCTCGGCCCGGGTCCGCCGGAGCTCGTCCGCGGCCAGCCGCTGGGCCTCCCCCTCAAGGTAGAGGGCGCGGTAAGCCAGCCCGGTGACCACCGCGAACCCGGCACCCAGGGCCGGCCCCAGGACCATGGGCAAGGTGGGCGCAGACAGTCCGCTGGCCACCCACTGCGAGGCCACCACAGCCGTCGTCATTACGGCGATGGTAACTAGGGCAAAGCGGCGGGGCAACACGTGCAGGTGCAGGAAAAACAGCGGAAAGGCGACCCAGGAGAACTCGGCGCTGCCGGCGAGCAGGATGCCCCACAGTGCGGTGACCAGCCCGAGCCACAGGACTGCGTAAGGGTGCGGATTGAAAGATGAGCGGCCGGCGTCGTACCGCTTCTCCAGCAAGGTGCCGGCGAGGTACACCACGGCCAGGGCGACGGCGAGCGCGGACCAGGCGAAGCGCAGCGCACCCGCCGGGGTTCCGCCGTCAGGAGCGCCCGCCGCGAAGTGGAGCCGCAGAATGGCGACCAGCAGCAGGCCGGCGAAGCCGGTATGCAGCGTCACCCGCAGGAACCGCAGGATGGCAGCCCCGGACGGGGTGGTCTGTGGGTCCGCGGCTGGCATTTCACCAGCTTAGGCGCCGGGGCGCGCGTACGGATCAATCAAACGGTTGACCGGCCGCTCAACCGTTTGCCCCGCGGAACTCAACCACGTGCCCGATGTAGGCAGCGGCGGCACGCAGGAGAGTGGATTCAGAAGGAATTCCACCCCCACTGAAGGAAGTACAACGTGTTTCTCGCTATACGTGACATCCGGTTCGCTAAAGGCCGGTTCGCCCTGATGGGCGGTGTGGTGGCCCTGGTGACGCTGCTGCTGGTCCTGCTGTCCGGGCTGACCGCCGGCCTGGGCGACCAGTCCACCTCCGCGATCGGGAAGCTCGGCGCCGGGCAAGTGGGCGCCGGGTCCGGGAGCGGGTCCGGCGACGGCTTCAGGCCGGTGGACCGCGTCGTTTTTGGTGCACCCGGGACGAACCAGCCGACGGCGTCCTTCACCGAAAGTGAGGTGACCGCGGCCCAAGTGGACAGCTGGCAGCACGTCCCGGGGGTGGCCACGGCCGAGCCTTTGGGCATCAGCCAGTCGCGCCTCTTGGCGGGCGACGGCGGCACCACCAACGTGGCGGTGTTCGGCGTTGCCGAGGCAGGGCAGCTGGCACCCGCACCGGTCCGGGCGGGGACAGTGGTGATCGGCTCGACTGTCGCCACGGACCTGGCGCTCGACGTCGGCGCTACCGCCACGGTGGGTGGCACCGACCTGACCGTTGCCGCCGTCGTGGCCGACCAGTGGTATTCGCACACCGGCGTGGTGTGGACGGCACTGCCGTCCTGGGCTGAGGTGGCGCACCTGTCGCCGGCGGGCGGCAGCTCCCCGGGCAGCGCGCCGGGCAATCCCCCCGTGGCGACAGTAATCGCGGTCACTTATCAGGAGGGTGCGGTGGTGGACGAGGACGCCGCGAACGCGGCGGCGGGCACGGTCAGCGCCAGCCGCACAGGATCGTTCCAGGCGCTGGGTTCCTTCAAAAGTGAGAACGGGTCCCTCATGCTGATGCAGGCCTTCCTGTATGGGATTTCGGCGCTGGTGATCGTGGCGTTCCTGACGGTGTGGACCGTCCAGCGGACGCGGGACATCGCCGTCCTCAAGGCGATGGGCGCGTCCGGAGGCTACGTGCTGCGGGATGCGATGACCCAGGCGGCCATTGTGCTTGTGGCCGGTGCGGGACTGGGAGGGGCGATCGGCGTCCTGGGCGGTTTCGCGGCGGCGCAGGCCGCACCCTTCCTCGTCACGCCCGAAACCACACTGCTTCCCGTGCTGGGGATCGTTGCCCTCGGCCTGGCTGGCGCCGCACTGGCAGTCCGGCGGGTCACCACAGTGGATCCGCTGATCGCCCTCGGCGGCAACTGAACTCCCTCCCTACCCCCGAAAGGCCCCTCTATGTCTATCTCCCCTTTGACCGATACACCCCCCGCCCCTGCCGGCGCTGCTTTCCCGCTGACACTGGATGACGTCACCCTCGAGTACCCGGACGGAGGCGGAACCATCAAAGCCCTGAATAGCGTCAGCGTGTCCGTTTCGGCGGGCCGAATGGTCTCGCTGGTGGGGCCGTCCGGCTCAGGCAAGTCCAGCCTCCTCGCCGTAGCCGCGACTTTGGTCCGCCCGACGTCCGGGCAGGTGGTGATCGACGGGATCCCGACGGCGGATCTGAAGGACGCGGAACTAACCGCGCTGCGCCGGGAGAAGGTGGGCATCATCTTCCAGCAGCCCAACCTGTTGGCGTCGCTCACCGCCGTCGAGCAGTTGATGCTTGCCCACCACCTGCGCGGCATGCCGCTGAAAGCCGCACGCGCCAGGGCCCTCGAGCTGTTGGGCCTCGTGGGGCTGGGCCCCTCCGCGGACAGGCGGCCACACCAGCTGTCGGGCGGGCAGCGGCAGCGGGTGAACATCGCCCGCGCGCTGATGGGTGATCCCCGGGTGCTGCTGGTGGATGAGCCGACGGCGGCGCTGGACCATGAGCGCAGCGCCTCGATCGTGGGGCTGCTGCGGCGGGTCACCGACGAATTTCAGGTGGCCACCGTGATGGTCACGCACGACACCGAGTTTGTCCCGCTGACGGACGCGGTGGCGGTAATGCGCGACGGCGGCCTGACCGCCCCGGCGTTGCCGGGCACCATTTCCGGTGCCTTACTTGGGGCAGGTGCCACGGGGTAGGGTTCCGTCATGGACATCATCCTGGTACCCGGTTTCTGGCTGGACGCGTCATCGTGGGAGCAGGTCACGCCTGCGCTGGAGGCGGCGGGGCACACCATCCATCCCGTCACCCTGCCGGGTCTTGAATCCGTGGACGCGCCCCGGGCGGGCATCACGCTGCAGGAGCACATTGCCGCCGTCGTCAACGTTCTGGACGGCCTGGACGGGAAGGTTGTCCTGGTGGGGCACTCCGGCGGTGGCGCGATCATTCATGGCGTGGCGGATGAGCGGCCGGACCGCATTGCCCGGAATATTTACGTGGACAGCGGGCCCCTGGGCGAGGGTGACGTGATCAACAATGAACTGCCGGCCGACGGCGACGACGTGCCCCTGCCTCCGTGGGAGGGCTTCGAGGACGCCGACCTCGTGGACCTGACCGACGAGCTGCGCGCATCGTTCCGGGCCCGCGCCATCCCCGAACCCAAGGGTGTGGCTTACGGTAAACAGCGCCTGCACGACGTCCGCCGCTACGACGTCCCCGCCACCGTGATCGCGTGCGAATTCCCGTCGTCGCTTCTCAGGGAATGGATCGACGCCGGCCACCCCTTCACCGCGGAACTGGCCCGTATCGGCGACGTCGATTACGTGGACTTGCCCACCGGGCACTGGCCCCAGTTCACCAAACCGCATGAGTTGGGCCAGGCGATTCTGGCGGCGGTAGGCGGGCGTGTTGAGCCGGGGGATTGGGGGGCGCGTTAGCGTCGGACATTTTCTAACCTACTTGCCGCACATGCTCTTCGAGCAGCGTGGAGATCCCCGCACCGACGGAGGCATCGTCGCGGGCGTCCAGGACAAGACCCGCGCGCCCGCTGCGCGACGCAGCCACGGCAACGGCACCCTCCGCACGAAGTCGCTCCACCACTGCGCCGCCAATCACCCCGGTTCCTCCGACTACGAGCGCAACGCGTCCTGTCAACTGCAAATCCCTGCAGTCACCCTGACATGAAAATTGAATGACGTCGTGATGTTGACTGAAGTGGCGGGTCGGGGCATCGGCCCTTGGCGCAAGAATGACCAAAGAATTGCTAAAAAGGGCCCCACCAGCGCGTAGGCCTGGGATAGCGTAGCCAATGGGGTCCGGGAGTTCCCGGCGTCCCCGGATCCGGTGGCAACGTAGCCTTCGGGTTGTGTCTGATGTTTCGTTCGAGCAAAGGATGATCAATGGCTGTTTCAATCGAGCTGGGCAAAAAACTCGACAAGGACTACGAGAACAAGAGCCTTGCCGAAGTCCTGGATGCCCCGCCTTCCGCCCTGGCCGGACTCACGGCCAAGCATGACGAGATCCTTGCCGGCATGGGCATTAAAACCGTCCGCGACCTCGGCAGCAACAAGCACTTTGCCATCGCCGGCGTTCTGGTGGCACTCGCAAAGCACGTGGACTAGAGCCACACCACAGAACGAAGGAGGGTCCGGCCGGTTGGCGTCATCCGGCCGGACCCTCATGCCGGAGCCGCGCCAGGCCGGACTGCTAGCCGATCAATGCCAGCACTGCCCCGGCGCTCACCATCCCGCCTGCTTCCGCCCGGATACCCGTCACGGTTCCTCGGAAGACCCACGGCGAGGCGGCGGCCGTCAACCTCCACCGTGATGGTGCGCAGCTCCGGTCCGGACCGGATGTACCGAACTCCGAATCCGCCAGGATGCTGGCGGTCCGGTCAAGGTAGCCCCCCGCCGCCGAAGGCTGCCTTAAGGGCGATCGGCAGGCCATGTTCGTCCGGAAGGCGCGGGCCTCCGTGGCGGATTCCACAGTCCCGTCACTCCCGGCCACGAGTGGCGCCCCGGCGCGGACGGCGATTTCGCGGCCGGTGATCTTGTTGCCCAGCTGCCGGATGGCTTCGGGGGTGGGCCCGATCCAGTCGAGCCCGGATTCGAGCGCTGCCTGGGCGAAGTCGGCGTTCTCGGAGAGGAAGCCCTAGCCGGGGTGGATGGCGTCCGCGCCGGCGCGGGCAATCCGGACGGCGATTTCACCGCGGTTGGCGATCAGGACCTTGCGCATCAGTTACTCACTTTTTCTTGGGAAGTCTGCTCGTGGGCAGTCTGTTCAGGAACTCGGCGGAAGCGGATGCTGCCGCCGATCGGCACCTGGCCGGCAAGGTCCAGCTGGTGGTCCACCACAACCCCGATTACCGGGTAGCCGCCCGTGATTGGGTGGTCGGCGAGGAACAGGACCGGGAGGCCTTCGGGCGGGACCTGGATGGCGCCGGCCACCGTGCCCTCGCTGGGCAGTTCGCCGGGCCGGCTGCGTTGCAGGGGCGTGCCGTCCAGCCGCATGCCCACCCGGTTCGATTGGGGCTTCACCACCCAGTCCTGCCCGCACAGGGACTCCAAACCAGCCTCGTCGAACCAGTCAGCCCGCGGGCCCGGGACGATGTCCAGCACCGTGACACCCTCGCCGGGGAAGTCCGGCTGGAGTTCTGGGGTGCCCACCACGCCGGACTCGGTGACGTCGCCGGCGGCGATGAGTTGACCGGCGGCCAACGGCGCAGGGCCGATGCCGGACATCGTGTCCGTTGACCGGCTGCCCAGCACCGGCGCGGCATCCACCCCGCCGCGGATGGCAACGTAGCTGCGGAAGCCTGACGCCGGCGCACCCAGGGTCAGGATCTCGCCGTCGAGCAGGGCAAACGGGGTAGCCACGGGGACGGTGCGCGGGCGTGCCTGCGCTTCGGAGTCAGCACCGGATTCAGCGTCCGACGGCGGGTCAACAGTCAGTGCCGACGTCGCCCCGGCGACGGCCAGGACCTGGTCCCCAACGGCCTGGATCCTGAGTCCGCCGGCAACGGTTTCGATAGCTGCCGCCGAGGGGCCGTTGCCCACCAGCCGGTTGGCCCGGCGCAGCGAAGCCCGGTCCAACGCACCGGCGGCGGAGACGCCCAGCGACGAGTGGCCGTAGCGGCCGAGGTCCTGGATGAGGCTCTGCAGTCCGGGTGAAACGATCCGGAGGCCCGAGGCGACCTCCTGCGGGGAGGCAGGCACCGTTGCGGAAGCCCCGGGCTCTTCCGCCATGGTCACCACATCGCGGACGGCGCGGAACTGCACGCGGTGGCCCGGGCTGGCCAGGGCAGGTTCGGCCCGGTTGAGGTCCCACATGCGGGCCCCAGTGCGGCCGATCAGCTGCCAGCCGCCGGGCGATTTGCGCGGATACACCGCCGAATAATTGCCGGCCAGCGCCACCGACCCGGCCGGCACGGCGGTGCGCGGCGAGCTCCGGCGCGGCACCTCCAGGAGCTGGTTCTGCCCCAGCATGTAGCCGAATCCCGGCGCGAACCCGCTGAATGCCACCGTCCAGACCTGTCCGGTGTGGGTCTCGATGACGCGGTCGGTTCCGAGGCCGGTGAACCGCCCCACTTCGGCGAGGTCCTCGCCGTCGTACACGGTATCGATGAACACCAGGCCGCCCTCGTGTGCAGCCGCGGCGGTCAGGTCGAGGTCCGGCAGGAGCGCACCGATCCGGCGGGCAGCCGCGGGCGAGTCCGCGCGGACCATGACGGTCTGCGCGGCCGCCAGCACGTCCACCTGACCGGGGAGTGGCGATTCCAGAAGCCGGGCCTGCAGGGCCAGCACGTCCTGGGTTCCGGCGAGCTCCGCGAGCACCGTCCGCGTTCCCACAGGTAGCACCGAGAGGACCCTGTGCACGGTCTGGGTTTCCATGGCTGCCTCAATCACTGGTTTGGTCTGGTCGCCTGATGGCCGGAAGGAACGTCAGGCTGTGGCGGGGGTGTCGTGCAGGAGGCGGTCTTCCTCAGCCGTCTGCGGGTTCCGGCCCAGGGCCAGTCCTACGACGGTGACCGCAGAGGCCACCAGGAGGTAAACCGCGATGAGGACCCAGTCACCGGAGGCCGCATAGAGGGCGGTGAAAATCAGCGGTGCCACGGCACCGCCGATCACGCCGGCCAGGGTGTAGGCAAGCGAGCTGCCCGCGTAGCGCAGCCGGGCCGGGAACTGCTCGGTGATGTAGGCGGCCTGGGGACCGTACATGAAGGCGTGGAAGGCCAGGCCGATCACGACACCGATGGTCAGCATCAGCACAGACTTGCCCTCGACCATAAGGAAGAACAGCGGGATGTAAAGTGCGGTGCCTACAGCTGCGATGCCGTAAACGAGGCGGCGGTTGAACCGGTCCGTGACGGCACCGGCCAGGGGGATCAGGAACAGCTGGAAGGCCGAACCGATGAGGATGGCCGTGAGGACGTTGCCCGTGGTCATGCCCAGTTCCTTCGTGGCGTAGACCGCCACGAATACGGTGAACAGGGCGTAGAGGACGTCCGGGCAGACGCGGGCCAGGGCAGCGGCAATGAGGGCCCGCGGTTCCTTGGTGAAAACATCCTTGATGGGAGCCTTGGGCTGTTCGCCGTGGGCCTTGATGGCCTTGAACACCGGTGTTTCTTCCAGCTTCAGGCGGATGATGAGGCCGAAGACCACCAGCAGCGCCGAGGCCAGGAAGGCAACACGCCAGCCCCAGGAGAGGAAGGCGTCGGTGCTGAGAGTTGCTGCGAGCACGGCCAGGACGCCGTTGGCCATCAGGTTGCCGGCGGGCGGGCCGATCTGTGCTGCGGAGGACCAGAAACCGCGCTTGTGCGCGTCGCCGAATTCGCTGGACAGCAGGACCGCGCCGCCCCATTCGCCGCCGACGCCGATGCCTTGAGCCAGGCGCAAGAGCACCAGGAGCGTGGGGGCTGCGACGCCGATGACCGAGTAATCCGGCAGTGCACCGATGAGCACGGTGGCCACCCCGATCAGCACCAGGGTGACCACCAGGACCTGCTTGCGGCCGATCTTGTCGCCCAGGCGGCCGAAGATCACACCGCCGATGGGGCGCGCCAAGTAACCCACAGCAAAGGCGGAGAAGGAGAGCAGAAGGCCCACGAACTCGTCATTGCCCGGAAAGAAGATCTTGGGGAAGACCAGGGCCGACGCCACGGAGTAGATAGCGAAGTCGTAGTACTCCAGCGAGGTGCCGGTGAGGCTGGCAATGTAGGCCTTCAGTGCGCCGGGTGGGATTTTTCGGCCGGTGCGGGCGGCGGTGTGGTGTGTAGTCATGGTGTTCCTTCAGGTGTGCGGTGGTGCTGCCTGCATGCTGATTGGGGTGTGTGCCGCGAGCTGGAGCCGGTGACTCCGGGGCGCCGTGACCGGGTGTGGTGACGCGGTTAGGCGAACGCCCTGATGGCGATGCCGGCGTCGGAAAGCGCAGCCTTCACTCCGACAGCCATGGGAACGGCCCTGGGGAAATCGCCATGGACGCAGATGCTGTCTGCATCGATTTTCAGGATGGAGCCGTCCACGGTGCGGACGGCGGAGTCGGTGGCCATCCGCAGGACGTAGCACGTCCGAACCGGGCAGGCCGAGGATGGGCAGGTCCGGATCGACCGACTTGACGGCGTAGACGACGGCGCGTGCCTGGGCAGTGTGCGAGACGATCGCGTTGTACAGGCCGCCGTGCGGCTTCACGTAGCGGACCACAAAGCGGCGGCCGAATCCGGCGAGATCGCGGTACCCCACGTGGGCGCCGATGGTCACCCCGGCAGCCACGGCTTCGCGGCAGGTGCGCCTGATGACCGTGGGATCACCTGCATGGACCCCGCAGGCCACATTGGCGCTGGACACGGACCGGAAAATCGCTGTGTCGTCGCCCAAAGTCCAGTGACCGAAGGACTCGCCTACGTCGCTGTCCAGGTCCATGTACACCATTGTGATCCTCGTCTCATGCGTTTGCTCTTACTAGAATGCACCAATGTAACAATTGTTCAACAATCCTTCGATTCGGCGATGTGACGATCGTGTAAATTCTGGAGTATGGCCACTTCTGAAGCACCACGGAAAGAGACGTCCCGCGCAGCAGCGAGGCTCCGCGTCGCCATGCCATCGGTGGCCGACCGGGTGGCTGACGAGCTCCGTCTACAGCTGGCAGAAGGCATCCTGCTCCCCGGCGCGCGGCTGACCGAGTCAACGCTCGCCGAGGATTTGGGCGTCTCCCGCAACACGGTGCGTGAGGCCTTTGCCGAGCTCGCCAGTGAACGGCTGGTGGTCCGGCATCCCAACCGCGGCGTCTTTGTGGCCAGCCTGGAACCGGGCGATGTCCACGACGTCTACACGGTCCGGCGGTCGGTGGAGGTCAGCGCCATCCGCGGCGGGGGCAGCCCCGAGGCTGTAGCCGCCGTCCGGGCGGCGGTGGAGGAAGGGAAGCGGGCGGCCGCGGCGAATGACGACGAGGGGCTGGGTACTGCAAACCAGCACTTTCACGGCGCCATCGTGGCCCTGGCGGGGAGCCGCCGGCTGAACACCATCATGTCCCAGGTGCTGGCCGAGATGCGGCTGTTCTTCCACAAGGCCACCCTGGACGGGCACTTCTACAGCCGGTACCTCGAGGACAACGAGGAGATCTGTGTTGCCTTGGAGGCCAACGAGCTGGACCGGGCCGCCGAACTGCTGCTCGCCTACCTGGACCGCTCTGAGGAAAAGCAGACGGAAGTCCACGAAGAGTAGGGCGGGCCGGCAGGCATGGGTGCGGACGAACTCGAGGTGCCCGGGTGGGCAGACAGCGCCCTTGCCATAGACCTTGCCTCGGCGGTAAACAAGTGGCCGTGGACGCGCTACCTGCACAGCCGCAGCGCCTGTTCCCGGTCCAACCCAAACCAGTCCATGACGGTGTCGATGCCATGCGGGCTGAGCCGCCACGTTTTGTCAGCATCTTTCACAATTGCATCTTCGAGGGAGAGCGCTTCCCTGCGGGAGTCGTGACCGTCAATGATGTCCAGACTCGCCGGGACCTTCGTGGGGTCGTAGCCGGCCTCCGCCAGGATTCCGGCGGCAAGACGGGGCCCTTCCTTCTCATGCAGCAGCACCAGGTCCGGCCGGCCACCGCCGGGTGCGATCGCCTGCAGGACTTCCGACGCCCGCACTTGGGACCAGCCGATGTCGTGGAGCATGATGGCCGGAAGCACGACGGCGGCGTCCGCTTCCGGGTGCGTGTCCAGCAAAGCGACGGCAATACCGAAAGCGTAGAGCGTATGGGCGTCGTTATCCCTGACCTTCAACAGCGACGCTGCAAGCTCCCAGATCGCGGCCATACCGGGGTCCAGGGCAATAACACCGTCCGGCTCCGCTTCGATCGCAGCGGCAACTGTCGCCACATCGAGACCCGAGTGATTCGCTGCCGACTGTATTTTTGTCATCACCCAGCGTCACCCCAGCCAGGTCCGCTGGCAACAGCCTCCTTCTGTCCAGCTGAAGCCGGCTCGTGGGGTTCGTCTCCTTACCGATGTGGCGGGCTTTCGAAAGACGCGGAAGGTGCCGTGGGGCAGCCCGCTGACTGCTGCCGTTCAGCCGCGCTTGTTAGGGTGGCTGCATGAAAGTCCGCCTTGCCGCCCTGTTCGCTGCCGCCCTCATGATCGTCCTGACGGGCTGCGGCCAAGTTCAGGAAGTCGCCGAAAACGCTGCGAACGACGCCGCCTCGAAAGTGGCCACTGCAGCCGCCGACGAGGTGCGGAACCAGGTCTGCACCATGGTGGAGGACGGGCTGGTCAGCGTCCAGGACAAGGCACTGCTGGGCGGACTGGTATCCGCGGCTGACGCCGCGGGTGTTCCTGCTGAAATCACGACGCCGCTGGGGCAGATCGCCGAAGCCGGCGACCAGGTGCCGGCTGGCTCGGTCACGGCGCTCAAGGATGCCTGCACGGCCTAGGTTCCGGAGAACTACGCGTAGGTGCGGGGAGCTGGCGGCTGACCGCCAGTGGCCGGAGACCTAGCGCTTGCCCTTTTTGCGTGCGCCCTTGCCGCGGCCTTTGTCCGGGTTGGGCGCGTAGCGCTGCGCCACCTTGGGCTTCTTGACGGCCGGTCCGCGCCGGTCAGGCTTCGGTTCCTTTTTGGGTTTCTCCTGCTGCGCGGAGGGCTGCCGCGAGCTCTGTGCCGTGCGGCCGCGGACGATCCCGATGAACTCCTCGATGATCTCGTCCGTGGAATCGCTCGGCCAGGCCAGCGCAATCTCCGTGACGGGAGCCCCCGTGAGCCGCCGCGCCACAGTGTCCTTGACGTTGAAGTGCCGGGCCACCGACATTGGCAGGATCACCAGGCCTGCGCCGGAAGCAACCACCTGCATGGCCATCTCCGGTCCGCCCAGTTCCGCGACGTCCAGGAACGTCTCCTCGCCCAGGTCGGCCAGGGCCACTTCCTCGAACACGGAAATCTCGTGCCCCTTGGGCGCCACCACCACGGGCTGCTCTTCATACAGCGGAATCACGTTGAGGCCTTCGCGCTCCACCGGAAGCCGGACGAAGCTGAGGTCCGCCGAACCGTTCCGCAGCACATCCAGTTGGGCGCCGTCGTCGGACATAAACGACTGCAGCGGGATATCCAGCACCCGCTCTTCCCAGCGGCGGACCCACTTCCCCGGCGTCACGCCTGCCACATAGGCGAAGCGCAGCACGCGCGGCGCCTCCTGCTCCGCCGATTCAGCGAGGCTGTCGTTGGAGGGCACGGCGTTCTGGGGGGAATCATTGTCAGCGGGCACGTCTTCACAGTACCGCCAGCCCGGATACCCTTGAAGCATGACCTCTGCAAACTCCCAGTCCCTGAAGCCGGCCACCGTTGCCAAGAAACTCGGCATCTACCTGCCGGCAACACCGCAGGAGTTCCAGGATTCAACCATCTCGCGCGCCGATTTCGCCGAACTCCAGGCCAACCCGCCGGAGTGGCTCGCGGAGCTCCGCCGCAACGGGCCGCACCCCCGCCCGGTAGTTGCCCAGAAGCTTAACGTTTCCATCAGCGGCCTCGCCCGTGGCGGCGTTGAGGAAGCGCTGACGACGGCGGAAATCACCGCGCTGCTGCAGGCTCCCCCGGCCTGGCTGGTCACCGAACGCTCCACCCACGCCGCCGTCCGCGCAGAAGCCCAGCGCGTCAAGGACGACGCTGCGAAGAAAGACGCCAAGCAGGCGCGCGCCAAGGCTGAGTAGCAGGCTCGGGCCCGTTCGTTCCGGCGTGGAGCCAGTTCAGTCCTGGTGCAGCTGCACGAAGTTGCCGCAGCCATCCTCGAACACGGCGCTGATCCCGGACGGATCCTCAGACGGTTCGCCCTTGAACTTCACTCCGGCAGCCACCAGCCGCTCATACTCGGCCTGAACATCCGGAACGCCGAAAACGATGGCCGGCATCCCGGCGTCGTGCACCGCGTTCATGTAGCCCGCGCCGATCGGGTTGTCACTGGGCTCCAGCATCAGCCCCACCGAACCCGCATCGGCGCCCGGATCCTTGATGATGAACAGGTTGTGTTCGGGCATCGCCATCAGCGTCTCAAACCCGAGGGTCTCGGTGTAGAACGTGTGGGCCGCAGCCGGATCCTGGACGTGAAGGCTGCACATTTTCAGTCTCATAGTCCCAAGCTACCCGGCCTGTCGCAGGCCTGAGAACCTCCGGCGCCGAATCGCCACCATGGAGCCCGCCTGCGCCATTGACCCCGGCGGCCGCAGGGGATGCAATAGAAGGAGCAGTCCGGAATTCTGGGCCGGGCCTGATGCGGGGAGGTGCCGCGGTGCCGGCATTTGCAGAATCTGTCCCGGTGGGAGCGTTGCAGCTGCTCTTCTGGGCTGCGGTGCTGGTGTGCGCGGTGGTTGTCACCGTCCTGGCCGTCCGCCACCATTCGACGCAGGACCCTGGCATCAGGGCCCCGGACCCGGTGTTCTGGGACGTTTTTATGGGCTCCGTCGTGGCGCTTCCGGCCATTCTGATTCCCGCCCTGGCGTCGCCGTGGGCCAGTGCGGCCATCACCGTCCTGGGCGTTGGTGCGGGGGTGGCTGCCTACCGGGAAAGCCCGCGGATCCTGGCCTGGCAATCGCGTCGCCGCCAGCGGCGGCAAGACCGGCCTGTTCACTGCGCAGCGGAGGCCGAGCATGACACGCTGCTGGCCCGGTGGGGCCGCTACGAGCTGGATCCTGCCTGCTGCATCGACTATCCGGCCATGACGGATGTCCGGTTTCCCGAGACATCGGCCCTGATCAAAGCCATGCGGGAGGCCGAGCGGCTGCGGTCTGCGCGGCACCAGGGCTACGCTCCCGCCGTCGTACGCTTGGGCCTTGCCTTGAGCGCGGCTGAGCTGGCTGCGGGCGTCCCCGCCCGAGGTTAACCGCTGTGTAGCCGTGGCCGGAGTTCGGCGGCGGGAAGCCGCAGCATCCGAGGATGGAACCCACAGAAGCGGACATCCGTGACCGGCAGCGCCGAGGTGGCCGCTGGGCTGCTGAAACTCTCCACCCGCACCGAGCTGGTGACCGTTGCGCACGCCCCCGGCGAGTCCAGCAGCGCCGCCATCCCGGTAACGCCCGACGGCGGCGAAGTAGTCACCGTCCTCGGCTCCAGCGAGAACCCGGTGGACGAGGAACAGATCCAGGACTGGGCGGACGAAACCAACGAGTCGCTGGCGTTGCTGCTTGCGGATTCCTGGTACGTGGAAATCGTGGACCCGGTCTGGGGCCGGAATGACGTGCTGCTGATGGCCGTCTACGCAGCATTGACCGCCCGGGCCTAGATACACGGGCGGGCCGAGCGCTTGCGCGGCCGGCACGACCCCTGTAACTCGAAGCCCTACAGCTCTACCGTGCCGCTGTCGCCGACACGCATGCGGCTGTGGGTCACCTTGGACTTCACCCACTGCAGGACCGTGGCCGCGGTCCCGCCGGGGCTGGTCCAGTATTCGGCGGAGTCCGAGTCAACCCGAAGCAGGCATACTTCAGGAGTGTCCGGTCCGTCCGGATACCAGGCTTCAACGGTCTGGTTCCACATTTCGTGGATCTTGGCGCGGTCGGTAACCACCTCGGCAGTACCGGCCACTGACACCCACTCGGTGCGCTTGCCGAAGGAGACATTCACCCGCGGATCGGCCTGGACGTGAGCCACCTGCGAGGTGCCGCGGCCCGTGAAGAACCACAGATCACCGTCCTCCTCCACGTCCTGGACGGCGAGGGGGCGGCTGACCAGGGCGCCTTCTTCGTTGATGGTGGTGAACATCCCGATGTGGGAATCGTTGATGATGTCCGTAACTTTGCTGATGTTCTCAGTGTCCGTCATGCTCTCACCTCGTTTTGCTCCAATGGGGAAGTTCCCCCGGCCAGCCTATTGGTAAGCATGCTTCATATCTACCCGGCAGCAGCAAAATAAGTGAAGCGCCCCGCAGAAGGGGGAGTTGCCGGCCTTGACGGCGAGCACGGGCCGGTCGGCCTGCGTCAGGATCCTTTGGGCGTGGCTGCCGAGGATGTACTTGCCCACCTGCGAACGGTGGCGCAGCCCGATGACAATCAGGGACGCGTCCACCTGGCGTGCCACGTCCAGGAACTCGTCGGCCAGATCATTCATTTAAGGCGGCTGCATCACGGTTGCCTCGGCGTTGCCAGGGTGAACGTGGCCGCACCACCAACCAGCTGCGGGTGCTCTTCGCGGACGTTGTCCGCCAGGGCGACTTCCGCGGCGTCCGGATCGACCCCGCCCTGCCGGCGCGCACGCCCCTTCCGCGCGCCGACATCCGCCAGCGCCAGATCCCGCTCGGCCCCGTGGCCGTCTTCGGTGCCAGCAACTTTCCCGCTGGCCTGCTCCCTGGCGTCTTTTCCCTGATTTACGGCCACGGCGCCAGTATCGGGCCAGGCCCTCGTGGCCGATCCCGCCATCAAGGCCGTGGGCTTCACCGGCTCTCAGTCCGCCGGCATCGCCAACCGGCCCCAGCGAGATTTCCCCGTCTGATGGTCTTTTCCCCGCGGCGTTACCCGGGGATACGACCACTAGGCGGGGAAAAGCCGTCCCATGGCCAGAAGCAGCCGCCCCCAACCGGGCCCAAGTTAGCCTAGACGCGAAAGAGCCCCGGTCCGAAGACCGGGGCTCTTTGTATTTGACTGCGTGCGCGAGGGGGGATTTGAACCCCCACGCCCTTTCGGACACTGGCACCTGAAGCCAGCGCGTCTGCCGTTCCGCCACTCGCGCGCAACTTCTTTTCCTCGAATCACGGCCGGTTTCCCGGATCCGCAACCTTGTAAAAGCAGCGAGATCTAGCATAACGGACACCAGCGCCAAAAC
The DNA here is from genome assembly GCF_040546085.1 of Arthrobacter sp. UYEF21. NCBI lineage: Bacteria > Bacillati > Actinomycetota > Actinomycetes > Micrococcales > Micrococcaceae > Arthrobacter > Arthrobacter sp. UYEF21. The sequence continues at coordinate 54,442 of NZ_JBEPNF010000004.1, read as the reverse complement.
ACCAATTGAGCTCCGGAGGGCCGCCAAAACCCTCCAGGGAAACGCCCGGCAGACCCGGGAAACCCGACTTTTCCGGGCGCCCGGCCGTTGGGGATTAAGGTCATTCACGGGCCTGCCCAGTAGTATCTGATGTAGTAGTGCCTGCCCCTGCATGGCGGAACACTGCGTACTTAACTGCGTTGCTGGTTGAGTTCCCGAACGATAACTGCCCCGCAGCCGGGGGGAAAGGAGACAGGCCATGGGATTGCTGGACAAGGTCGAGCGCCGCATCGAAAAGGCCGTCCGCGGTGTCTTCTCCACCGGCTCCCGGGCCCAGGTGGAACCGGTGGAAATCGCCAGCCGCCTCCGCCGCGAACTGGACCACAAGTCCCTCACAGTTTCGGCCGGCCGAACTTTGGCCCCCAACGTGTTCGACGTCCAACTCAGTGGGGACGACTTCACCAGGGCGCAGGAATGGGGCACCCCGCTGGCTGAGGAACTGTGCGACGTCGTCATCAACCACGTCCGCAGCCAGGGCTACACCCTGCAGGGCCCGGTCCGGATCTCGTTCCGCCGCGCCGAAAAACTGCGTGCCGGCGATTTCGAAATTGAATCATCCACCGAGAAGTCCACCGGCGCGCCGGCTGCACCGCCCCCCCGCCCGAACCTGCCTTCGGCGCCCACCCGCCAGCCCGTCCGACTGCAGCCCGTCCTGGACATTGACGGCCAGCGGTACTCCCTCAACGCGCCGTCCATCGTCCTCGGCCGCTCCTCAGAGGCCGACATCCTGGTTGACGACACCGGGGTTTCGCGGCGCCACCTGGAGATCCGCACCGCCAGCGGGGTGACCAGCGCCGTGGATCTGGGCTCCACCAACGGCAGCTACGTCAACGGCCACAAAGTGGCAGGCAGCACCGAACTGACCGACGGCTCCACCATCACGATGGGACGGACAAAGATCATCTTCCGCCTGCTTCGCGCCAGCCCTGGTGGCCGCCCGTGAGCGACATGAGCGAACTGACCATTACCGCCTTGCGGTTTGGCTTCCTGATCCTGCTCTGGGTCCTCGTCTTCAGCATTGTCTCGGCCATGCGCCGTGACCTCATGGTTGGCCGGAAAGCAGCCGCGGGGACTCCAACAGCGCGGCAGGTCCGCAAAAACCCTGATCTGGCCGAAGCTCCGCCGCAGCCGCTCAAACAGCATGCCCACCAGCTTGTGGTCACCGAAGGCCCGCTCAAGGGCACCACGGTCCCGCTTGCCGCCAGCCCCATCCTGCTGGGCCGCGCGCAGGAAGCAACCCTGGTGCTCGAGGACGACTACGCTTCGGGCCGTCACGCCCGGCTGTTCCCGCAAGGGAGCCGCTGGTTCATCGAGGACCTGGGTTCCACGAACGGCACCTATCTGGCCGACCAGCAACTAACCCGGGCCCTGCCCGTTGAACTTGGCGTACCCGTGAGAATCGGCAAGACGGTCATCGAATTGAGGCCATAGCCGTGGCGGCCGAAACCCCCGCAGACGAGACCCAGCCCGTGCAGCGGCCCCTGATCATGCGTTATGCAGCGCGCTCGGATGTGGGCCGTATTCGCGCCAAGAACGACGATTCCGCCTATGTGGGCCTTCACCTGGCAGTCGTGGCGGACGGTATGGGCGGCCACGCTGGCGGCGATGTCGCCTCGGCCGCAACGGTTCTGGACATGCTGCACCTGGACCACGGGGACTACAACGGGGATGCCATCACCGTCCTGGCCGACGAAATCCAGACCGCCAACTCGCTGCTGTCCGAGCTGGTGCACGTCAACCCCAAACTTGCCGGCATGGGCACCACTGTCACATCCCTGCTGCTTGCCGAGGGCAAGCTCCACTTCGCGCACATTGGCGATTCCCGGGCTTACCGTCTGCGGGACGGTGAGTTCGAACAGGTCAGCGTGGACCACACGTTCGTCCAGCGGCTCATCGACGAGGGCCGGCTGCGCCCCGAGGAAGCCGAGACCCACCCCCACAAGAACGTCCTGATGCGCGTCCTCGGCGACGTGGATGCCAGCCCCGAGCTGGACCTGGACACGTTGGACGTCAAACCCGGGGAACGCTGGCTGCTCTGCTCGGACGGACTGAACTACGTGGCCGGTCACGTGGTGGAACGCACCGTCCGTGAAACTAAAGACCTGCGCGAGTGCGCGGAAACCCTGGTTGACCTGACCCTTGAGGCCGGCGCACCGGACAACGTCACCGTGATCATGATGGAAATCGTGGAGGAAACGTCCGACGACGTCAGTACCGCCGCCGTCGACATCATCCCTTCCACAGTGGTCACCGAAGCCGTTGAAGCGGATACCGCTGACGCCGGCGTCCGTGATGAGTCGGCGCCGGCGCCGAAAGAAGACACCCCCAAAACGGCGGCCGCCGAACCGGCCGCGACCGCAGAACAGTCTGCCTCCACGGAACCGTCGCCCGCCACAGAACCTTCCACGTCCACGGACCCGCACCTGGGCGAGCACCTTTCAGCCCAAGTCCTGCGGCAGGAACTGGCGTCGCGTCCCCACGAACTGGTCGGAGCTGCGGCCACTGCGGCGGAAACCGGCTCCATTCCCACCCTTGCCGGGCGAACTGTTGCCCGGCGCGCTGCAACTGTGCTCACACACAAGGCCGAGACCCCCGCGCCAGAACCGGACGAGACCCAGGAACGGCCCAAGCCCCGCCGCTGGGTGACCTGGTCCATCGCCGCGTCCGTGCTGCTGGTCCTGACCGTCGGCCTCTGGCTTGGCTACGCATGGACCCAGACCAGGTACTACATCGGGGAGTTCGATTCGCGTGTTGCCATCTACAATGGCGTCTCACAGCGGCTCGGCCCCCTCCAGCTTTCGACCCTGGAAACGGTGACAGAGATCCGGATGGATTCCTTGCCCCAGTTCTCCCAACAGCGTGTTCGCCAGACGGTCCCTGCGCGAGACCTTTACGATGCACAGCGGATCGTTAAGAATCTCGAAGGCACCGGCACCATTGCCCCCGCTGACGAATGTCTCCCGGCCTCGCCCATCGCGCCGGTACCTTCCTCACCGGCAACCGCCACGCCGACGGCGCCCGCTCCGTCCCCGGACGCTGCCAACCCGGCAGCGGCGCCGGCCGCCACCGCCTCACCCAGCCCCACCGTTACTTGCGAGGGGGGCAAATGAGCCAGCTGAGCACGGTCCCCAAGCCGCGACGTAACGTTGAGCTGCTGCTGCTTCTCCTCGCACTGGCCGTTGGTATCGGCGCCAACATGCTGGTGGGCGTGGACCAGAAGAAGGCGTTCGACTCAGATTTCTGGTTCCAATCCAGCCTCCTGGCCGTGGCAGCCCTGGTCTTCCACGTGGTGCTCCGGTTCCGCGCAAAGTATGCCGATCCGGTAATACTTCCTATTGTGGTGACCCTGAACGGCCTCGGACTGGCCGTGATCCACCGACTTGACGCACCTGGGCAGGACACGGGCAACAACCAGCTGCGGTGGACCCTCATCGCCATGGCTGTGGCCATTTCGGTCATCTGGTTCCTCAAGGACCACAGGATCCTCCGCCGCTTCACATACATCTCGTTGGCCGTTAGTGCGCTCTTGCTGATCCTGCCCCTGCTCCCGGGCATCAGCGCCGGCGAAATCCTGGGGGCCCGGGTATGGATCCAGATCGGCCCCATGACCTTCCAGCCCGGCGAGGTGGCCAAGATTACGCTGGCCATATTCTTCGCCGGGTATCTTTCCTCCAACCGCGACCTCATCCTGCTGGCCGGCCGTAAAGTGGGCCCACTGCAGTTCCCCCGGTTCAAGGACATGGGCCCCATGATCACCGCCTGGCTGGTAAGCATCGGCGTGCTCGTCTTCCAGCGGGACCTCGGATCGTCCGTGCTCTTCTTCGGGCTGTTCATCGTCATGATTTATGTGGCAACCAGCCGCATCAGCTGGGTAGTCATCGGCCTGGTGCTGCTCCTGGGTGGCGGCATCATCGCCGCGCAGGTCTTCTCCCACGTGGAAGTGCGAATCTACGGCTGGCTGAACGCATTCAGCCCGGATGTTTACGAGAACGGCAGCCGGCAAGTCATCGAGGGCCTCTTCGGCATGGCCAACGGCGGACTGGTGGGTACAGGACTCGGCCAGGGCAGGCCGGACCTGGTTCCGTTCGCCAACAGTGACATGATCATCGCCTCCATTGGCGAAGAGCTTGGCCTGATCGGACTCTTCGCAGTGGTGCTGATGTACGTGCTGCTCTTCACCCGCGGATTCCGCGCCGCGCTGGGCACCCGGGACGCTTTCGGCAAACTTCTGGCGTGTGGCCTGTCGTTCGCCATCGCCCTGCAGTGCTTCGTGGTGATCGGCGGCGTAACCAGGCTGATTCCTCTCACGGGCCTGACCACCCCGTTCCTGGCGGCTGGCGGTTCATCGCTGCTGGCCAACTGGATCATCGTGGGCCTTCTCCTGCTGATCTCACACACCGCACGGGGCCCGGTGGACACCACTCCGCTGCCTCCCGGCGGCGCTGCCGAATCCTCCGGCATTGACATTCCCACCAAGGCAGTGAAGCAGGCATGAATCAGGCAATCCGCAACTCCTGGGTAGCAGCCATCGCCCTGTTTGCCCTGATCTTCGGCGCGATCAGCTTCGTCCAGGTAGTGGGCGCCGATGACCTCAAGGCCAACCCGTTGAACCGGCGCGCCATCCTGCAGAATTACTGCAACGACCGCGGCGCCATCATTGTGGGCGGGGACCCCGTGGCCGAATCCGTCGCGGGTTCGGAGCAGTGCGGGTTCCAGCGGACCTATCCGCAGCCCGAGCTCTATGCCGGCCTGACCGGCTTTTTCTCGCAGAACCACGGTGCCACGGGCCTGGAGCAGGCCATGCGTGAGCAGCTCGCGGGCAGCTCGGATCAGCAGTTCCTGGACCGGATCGGCCAGCTCTTTCTGGGCAGCCAGCCTAAGGGGGCGTCGGTGGAACTCACAGTGGATCCCACCCTCCAGAAGTTGGCGTACGACCTGATCCCGGATGGCCAGCGGGGATCCATTGTGGTCACCAATCCCAAGACCGGCGCCATCCTCGCCATGGCCTCCAAGCCGTCCTACGACCCCAATCTCATCGCCATCCAGAACCCCACGGCGGAAACCGCCAGCATCAAAGAGCTTCTCAAAGTTCCGGGGATCAACCTGTACCCGAACGTCAGCGGACCCACCGGAGAGATGCTTGCCCCGGGTTCCGTATTCAAGCTGGTGACCACGGCGGCCGCCCTGAACTCCGGAAAATACAACAAGGACAGCGACCTGCCCAATCCTGCGCAGATGCCGTTCCCGGGAATCGCTTATACGCTGCCCAACTACGCCGGCGGCACCTGCTACACCCGTGACACCGCCAGCTTCGCCTTTGCCCTGCAGCAATCCTGCAATACGCCCTTCGCCAGCATCGCCCTCGACCTCGGCCGGGATGCCATCGCAGCACAGGCGGCAAAGTTCGGTTTCGGCGAGGACATGGGCGGCCAGCTCAAACTCGCGTACGCCAAGGCCAACGGCTTCCCGGACGAACTGGACCAGCCGGGCCTGGCCCAGTCAGTGATCGGCCAGAAGGATGTCAGGGCCACACCCCTGCAGATAGCCCTGATGACTGCCGCGATCGCTAACAACGGCGTCCAGATGAGCCCCAGCCTGGTCAAGACGGTGCGGTCCCCGGACCTGCGCGTGATTGACGAGCCCAAGCCAGAAGTGCTCCGGACGTCCACCACGCCGGAAATTGCCAAGCAGATCACGGAATGGATGACCAGTGCCGTGAGCCAGGGCATAGCCGGCGCCGCGGGTGTCCCCGGCGTCCAGGTTGCCGGTAAGACCGGGACCGCAGAACTGGGCAACGGCCTGAACAACTCCTGGTTCACCGGGTTTGCCCCCGCGAACAACCCGCAGGTGGGTGTCACCATCGTCATGGAGGGCGTGGACATCTACACCGGCGCAAAGCTAACCAGTCCGAACGCGAAGAAGATTTTTGAGGCGGTGTTGAATAAGTGAGGCCAACAACGGGGATCACCCTCGGCGGCAGATTCCAGCTGACCACGCGGATCGCGATCGGCGGGATGGGCGAGGTCTGGAGGGCCAAAGACCTTGTTCTGGGCCGCATCGTCGCCATCAAGGTACTGAAAGAGGAGTACACGGGCGATCCCGGCTTCCTCCAACGGTTCCGCGCCGAGGCACGCCACACGGCCCTGCTGAACCACGTGGGCATCGCCAATGTCTTTGACTACGGCGAGGAAGAAGGTTCGGCGTACCTGGTCATGGAGTTGGTTCCGGGCCAGCCACTGAGCAGCATCATCGAACACGAGCAGGTGCTGTCCCCGGACCGAACGCTGTCCATGATCGCGCAGACCGCGCGTGCCCTTTCGGCGGCCCATTCGCAGGGCCTGGTGCACCGGGACGTCAAGCCGGGCAACCTGCTGATCACCCCGGACGGCCGGGTCAAGGTCACCGACTTCGGCATCGCCCGCCTTGCTGACCAGGTGCCGTTGACGCAGACCGGCCAGGTCATGGGCACCGCCCAGTATCTCGCCCCGGAACAGGCAACGGGCCAGACCGCCACAGGCGCCTCAGACATCTACGCACTGGGCGTGATCGGCTACGAGTGCCTCACGGGACACCGGCCGTTCTCCGGCGAATCCCAGATCGCGATCGCCCTGGCCCAGGTCAACGACGCCCCGCCGCCGCTGCCGGACACCCTGCCCAAACCGGTGCGGGCGCTCCTGATGTCCATGCTAGCCAAGGATCCCAAGAACCGGCCGGCCAACGCGATTAAGCTGTCCGAAGCCGCGGAGGCCATCCGCAACGGCGACATCAGCGCCGCGCATGCAGCCGTTCCGGGCATGCTTTTGTTCGAAGCCGCTACTGGCCCCATCACCGCACCGGTGGACGTTGCCACGGCGCCCACTGGCGTCATCAGCCAGAACGACAGCAATGCGACGACTTCCGCCCTGCCGGTGCTCGGCGCAGCGGCTGCGGGTGGCGCCGCGGATGCAGCCAGTCCGGATGCATCCGACGGCCCGGCTACCACCGCCATGTCCGGCGCGGGGAGCACACTCTCGCGCGCGGACGCCCTTGCCGCCGAACGCAGCTGGGTCCAGGAAGATACGTACGACGACGAACCCGCCGACGAACCCGACCGCCGCGGCCGGAGCCCCTGGACGTGGCCGCTGATCGCCCTGATCGTGCTGGTGCTGTTCGCGTTGGTGGGGTTCTTCCTGACCCAGCAGGGGATTTTCTCCCCCGCCCAGAACACCACCACCAACTCTGTGTCCAGCAGCGCTCCCCCCACGAGTGCCAGCCCCTCGAGGACGTCGCAGTCGGCAACCCCTACTCCCAGCCAGCCAAGTGCCACGCCCACTCCGACGCCGGAAATGGTGAACATCGTGGCCGCTGGCTACCTTGGTAAGGACTACCAGGCCGTCCGGTCGGCATTGGAAACGTTGGGGTTATCCGTGACAGGCCTCCCACAGCAGAGCACTGAAACGCCGGGCGAGGTCCTCGACCTCAACCCCACGGGGACAGTCCCCAAGGGAACATTGGTGACTGTCACTTATGCTGTGGCACCCCCTGCACCCCCTGCACCCCCGGCGCCCACACCGACGCAGACCAGTGCAGCACCTCGCCCAACAACTGCCCCATCAACGCCGGCAGCAGCCTCCACCCTGCCCAACTGCAACCCGGGCCAGGCGCCGGGACTGACTCCCACCTGCGCACCGTAGCCGCCAGGACCGCACGTGAATGATTCCCCCCGCACCCCGCTACACCGTGAGGACGCCCCCACGGTGACTAATCAGCGTGTCCTGAGTGAACGCTACGAACTCGGCGGGCTGATCGGACGTGGGGGCATGGCAGACGTCCACCGCGGACTGGACACCCGGCTGGGCCGTACGGTGGCCGTGAAGCTGCTCCGTCCGGACATGGCCCGGGATCCCCAGTTCCGGGCCCGTTTCAAGCGGGAAGCGCAGTCTGTGGCGGCGCTGAACCATTCTTCCATTGTGGCCATCTACGACACGGGCGAACACTTGGTGCAGGACGGCTCCGAGGACAGTGTCCGGGTGCCCTACATCGTGATGGAGTTTGTGGAGGGTAAGACGCTCCGCGATCTGATCCGGGCCAAGGAAGTCAGTATTGACCAGGCCATTGAGTTCTGTCTCGGTGTCCTCTCGGCCCTCGAGTACAGCCACAAGGCGGGCATTGTCCACCGGGACATCAAGCCAGCAAACGTGATGTACTGCGAGGGATCCAACTCCGTGAAGGTCATGGACTTCGGGATCGCCCGGGCCATGGCGGATTCCTCGGCCACCATGACCCAGACCCAGGCCGTGGTGGGAACTGCCCAGTACCTGTCGCCCGAACAGGCCCGGGGCGAAACCGTGGATGCACGCAGCGACCTCTACTCGGCGGCCTGCCTGCTGTACGAAATGCTCACGGGACGCCCGCCGTTCGTGGGCGACAGCCCAGTATCAGTGGCGTACCAGCACGTCCGAGAAATCCCCGGAGCGGCCAGCAGCCTGAATCCTGAGGTTTCGCCGGCGCTGGACAGTGTCCTTGCGAAGGCCCTGCAGAAGAACAGGGACGATCGATTCCAGGATGCGGCGGCCTTCCGTAGCGCCCTGCGCGCGGCCCGGGCGGGCGTCCCTGTTCCCGCGCTCCCGTCCACGGAGGCGCCCACCGACCCCAACGACCACGTCCCCACGCCGGCACCCACGCCGGCAACCGAGGCTTTTGCCGTCACCAGCGCCAGTTTCCTGGGCGATGCCCCCACCGGGCGCTATAACCTCACGGAAACGTACGACGACGGGGCAACAGTTCCCGTGCAGGCGTCCGCAACGATGGAACCGCAGGAAACGGACGATTTGCCCCTGGGCCTCCCGCCGGAACGGGAGCGGACCGCACGGCAGAAGTCCCGCCGTCGTACGTGGATTGCCACGCTGGTGATCTTCACCCTGCTGGTGCTCGCCGGCGGGGGCCTGTGGCTGTTCCAGCTCATGAACCAGCCGCCTCCGCCACCTCCCAAGGTGGTGGTGCCCGCAGTGGTCTCCCTGACTGAGTCTGCGGCACTCCAGGAACTCTGGGGCGCCAACCTGCGTCCGGAAATCAAACGCAGCACTCATAAGACCGTGCCCAAGGGGACGGCAATTGACACAGATCCGGCGGCTGGAACAGCGGTGGGTCCCAATGCCGCGGTGATCTTGAATATCTCCGAAGGTCCCAGCGTCCTGAAGATCCCGGAGAACCTTCCCGGCCAGACCGAAGCCGCAGCCCGCGACATTCTGCGGCAGACGGGGCTGGTCGGAGCACAATCCACCACCGAGGCCAACAGCGCGACGGTGCCCCGCGGCAGAGTGATCACCACCAGCCCTGCACCCGGCCAGATGGTGGCTCCGGGCAGCACAGTGGAGATTGTTGTTTCCACCGGCAAGGTGGCCATGCCGGAGTTGCGTGGCCGCACCCGCGCAGAGGCGGAAACGGCGCTCAAGGACCTGGGCCTGGTGCCCAACGTCCAGGAAGTGGAGAACTCCCAGGTGGAGGCCGGTAGGGTGACGGACCAGAGCGAGCCAGTGAACGTAGCGGTTGACCAGGGTAAGACCGTCAATGTGGTGGTCGCCAAGGAGCCGGCGCCGCCGCCTTCGCCAACAGCCACACCAACCGCCACACCCAGCGCCACACCCAGCGACAAACCCAGCAGGAGGGACTGACCCTCCACCCACAGCCAACAGCAACGCGGGGTCACTTCCTGCCCATCCCGCAGGGGAAAATGGGCGCGACGTGACCCCGCGCTGGTTTAAAGCCGGCCAGTCAGTGCTGGATGAGCGGGCTCAGCGTGGCCGCACGGGCGGCCGCACCGGTCATGCCCAGCGATTCGAGCCAGTTGCCCAGCATCTGGTAGCCGCCTTCGGTCAGGACGGACTCCGGGTGGAACTGCACGCCGCACAGCGGGGCCGTCCTGTGCTGAAGCCCCATGATTACGCCGGAGGCCGTTTCGGCGGTGATCTCCAGGACATCCGGAATGGTGTCCCGCACGGCCGCCAGCGAGTGGTACCGAGTAGCCGTCACGGGGGAGGGGAGCCCGGCGAACACACTGGTGCCGTTGTGCTCCACAAGGGACGTTTTGCCGTGCATCAGTTCAGGAGCGTGGGTGACCGTGCCACCGTAGGCTTCTGCCAGTGCCTGGTGGCCCAGGCAGACGCCGAACATCGGTTTGTTGTTCCCGCCGCACCATTTAATCAACTCGATGCACACACCTGCCTCGGCTGGGTTGCCGGGGCCCGGTGAGACGAGGACGCCATCGCGCGTTTCAGCCATTTCGATGGCCTCCGCGAGAGTCACATCGTCATTGCGCACCACCGTTGTTTCGGCGCCGAGTTCCTGGAGGTAGCCCACCAGGGTGTAAACAAAGCTGTCGTAGTTATCGACGACGAGGATTTTGGTTGTGGTCATGGCTGGCTTGCAGAACCAATCGTTGAGTCGGTGAATGCGGTGAATCCGGACATCCAGGGGAAGAGGAACTGGACCATCAGGACCAGAGCACCGGCGATGAGCGCCAGCGACGTGAGGAGCCGCAGCCAGAAGGGGCCCGGCAGGTGGCGGAAAATCCAGCCGTACATACTCAGCCTCCCCCTACTGCTGCCGCAACCTGGGCGGCGATCTCGGCCGGCGGCCCGGCCGATGCAGGGCGCCAGCTGTCCAGCACAGCGTAGGCGATGATGCGCTCCTCGGAGCCGAAACGCGGGTTGCAACTGGTCATGGTGAGGAAGCTTTCGGTGGGAGTGACGCCGGGGCGGGTGGGGACCGGTTCCAGGACATCGGTCCGGGACGGCATCACAATCTGGTTGTTACGGAAGACGTAGACGTAGTAGCCGTCCTTCGTCTGGACATATACCTTGTCGCCCGGAACAAGGGTATGGATGTTGTCCAGGACGGCGCCATGGGTCTGCCGGTGCCCGGCCACCGCGAAGTTCCCGACGGCGCCCGGCATGGCTGTGTTGGCGTAATGGCCCAGGCCCAGGGTGTCCAGGACGTCGCTGCTGGTCCCTTGCACGATGGGCCGGGTGTAGTAGTTGCCGAACCGGGGGATGTACATGATGCCGATGGTGCCGGCATGGCCAGGTGCCGTGGCGACCGCAGGAGTGCCGTGATCCACTGGCTCCGACGACGCTCCCAGGCCGGTGCCGGACGGCGCCGGCGGTGCTGCACTGCCGAGCTGCTGGGCGAAGTCCTTGATCACGGCGCTTTGCTTGGCGTCCGACTCCACGTTCGTCCACCACAATTGCCACCCCACAAACAACAAGAGAATGATGCCGGCCGTGATGAGCAGTTCGCCGAACACCTGCACCGTTCCTCGCAGGATAGAGGCGCGGGAGGGCTGGACACGCGCGGGCGGCCTGGCGGCACGCCTCGCCCTTTCCTGCACTACCACGCGTTCTCCTCCGGGGTGGCCGCGCCGGGCCATAGTGCACCCCGAACTGCGGCTAGAATTGGCTGCTAGTAAGAATCCAGATTTGACCAAGATCGCGCAGACCGCTGGCAACTTCCTTCTTGCAGGATATCAAGCCCGCGGCGCCGAGCTTGCTCCAGTCCGCCAAGGAGAGCACGTGCCCGAGTCAAAGCCACGCCGGAAGACTTCCAGCGCAGCGCAGCCCGCATCCGCGACGCAGGCGTACAAACCCAACGCCATCTGGTTTAAGCCCGTGATGTTCGGCCTGATGATCATCGGCCTCCTGTGGATCATCACCTTCTACATCAGCGAAGGCCGTTTCCCGGTCCAGGCCTGGGGGTCGTGGAACATTGTGGCCGGTTTCGGCATTGCCATTATCGGGTTCCTCATGACCACGCGCTGGCGCTCATAGCGCTGGCTGCAGTATCAGCATGACCCCCGCGGCCGGAGGCCTGGACGGCACGATCCTTGGCGATGACGGCCTTGCCCGTCCGCCGTGGGCTTCCGTCGATGCTCTCCTGCGTAAGTACTATGACACCGAGTGGGGCCTCCCGGTCCGGGACGAGCACGGTCTGTACGAACGCATCAGCCTGGAGGGATTTCAGGCCGGCCTGTCGTGGGCCACCATCCTCCGCAAGCGTCCGGCCTTCCGGAGCGCCTTCCACAATTTCCACCCGGACACCATTGCCGCATATACCGAGGCGGACGTTGAGCGGCTCCTGCAGAATCCCGGCATTGTCCGCAACCGGCTCAAGATCCGCGCCACCATCACCAACGCCCGCGCTACCGTCGCGCTCCGGGAGTGCGGAGGCCTCGCTGATTTTGTCTGGCAGTTCCAGCCCGCCGCCACGCCCCAGCCGGCCACACATGCAGACATCCCCAGTCAATCGCCCGAATCGGCAGCACTGTCCAAAGCATTGCGTAAGCACGGGTTTTCCTTTGTTGGCCCCACCACTATGTATGCGCTGATGGAGGCCATCGGCATGGTGGACACGCATTTGCTGGCGAGCCACCGGCGCGGGTCCTCGGGCGTCTGGCCCGCCTGACCAGCCCTGCCGTGGAGCGGGTTCTCCCCAGCTGTTGGAAAAGTTATCCACAATGTGCGTAACTTTTGTTTACGCCTGGCAGTAGGGCCCGGGCGCAGGCCCTGACGTGCAGGACACAAGCCACCATGACCGAACACACAGTTATTAACAGTGTGGATTAGCTGTGGATAACCTAACTCTCCGCGCGCGTGGCCCGCGGGGGAAACACAGCCAAGCCTCCCGTACTCAGCGCCCCCGGGCCACTGTTGCCGGGGCTTCGGGGTGCCGTGCTTAGCACCCCGGGCTACTTCTGCCGGACTGGTGTTGCCCGCCTACTAGTGCCGGGCTTAACGCTCTCGCTCACCGCTCCTGCCGGACCTGATGATGGCTGGTGATGGAGACGTGGTTGAAAGCGTTGATGTTGATCGCCAGCCCAGCTGATTATCGAAACTCCTCAACACTGAGATGTTCGCGCGCAGTGGCTTCCTCATGCTCACGGGTACGGGAATTCGGTAATCGACCCTGCCAAGGCCGGTGCCGCCCACTCCTTCTCCGTGAACAGCGCAGTGTCACGCAGGCCGGCAGCACAGCCAGCCGCTGCAGGGCCACTCCGGCCTTCACCGCGTCCCTCACGTGCAGGTCCAGGCAATACGGGCAGCCGTTGATCTGCGAGCTCCGCATGTAGATGTGCTGGGTTTGCGGTGGTGGCGCTCAGGGTGGTCCCACTTGCTGGGGCATTTGCGGGTCGAGGGCCAGGAAGCATTTTGCAACAAGCCACAGTTTTCCACTTACTAACAATCGACTACCCACAACTTATCCACAGCTGTGGACAACAATCCACAGGGTGGCGGGAGGGAAGCCCTCATGGGCCCCACGCGGGAGAAAAGGACACCTAACTACAAGTCCGTAAGTTATTAACATTGTGAATAACCCTGTTGATACCCGCCGGTTAAATGGCTTATAACCGGGCTGGGAAGCCAAAAATGGGCAAGTTGTCCACAGGACTAGCCGAAACGGGCCGGTTTCTCCACATAACCACAGGCTCGTCCCCAGAGGTTTTCCATACTTGTGGATAGTACAGGCGGAAAATCCTGGAAAATAGCTGGCTTCCGGGAGTTGAGACCTGACCGGCACCTGAACTACACGTGTGTAAGTTACCAACAGTGTGGATAACCCTTGTGTATAACTCTGGAGCTCAATACCAGTGGGAGGACCGTAAGAGTCCTTCACCCGCTGACTGCAATAGTGGCCAAGGCTCCGCAGAGGGCCGAGGCGCCGGGAGGGCCAGGGGCCTCAGGCACGGCATGGCGAGACGAGGCAGCAGTCATGGGCCCGGCTTGCAGTGCAGCTCGCAAGAGCGCAAAAGACCCCGGCGTCCGCTGGGGACGCCGGGGTCTGAAGTATGGAGGGTCGCGGCAGCAAGTGCACGCTAACGAGTGGGCGGTCTACCCAGAGGGGACCTAGCCTGGCGTGACCTAGCCTGAGGTGACCTTGACCCAGCTCACGGCAACGAGGAGGACCAACACGGCGGCGAGCCCGGCAGCCTGGATCAGTCCCTGGCGCGGACCGCGGGGCGTGTAGGCAATAACGGCAGCGCACAGGCCACCGGCGATCAGGCCCCCGAGGTGGGCCTGCCAAGCGATCTGGGGGACCACAAAACCAATCACGCCGTTGATGGCGATCAGGATCCACAGCTGGCGGGTATCTCCGCCGCGGTGCCGCTGCACCAGGAGCATAGCCCCGAAGAGACCGAAGATGGCACCGGAGGCACCCACAACACCGGTAAGGGGAACGCCCGGTTCGTAGCCGGGAGTGAGCGCCAGGTAACCGACTGAACCGCCGAATGCCGAGATCAGATACAAGGCGAGGAAGCGGATCCGTCCCATGAGCGGTTCGAGTGCCTGTCCGAAAATCCACAGCATGTACATGTTCAGCACAATGTGGAGGATGAACCCCTGGGAGTGCAGGAACGCGGCCGTCAGCATGCGCCAGGGTTCGAACTGGCCGAATTCGGGCGCAGCAAAGACGTTGGCGAACGCCAGGTTCTGGTAGATCCACTCGTTCGGAACCAGCCACTGCAGGACATACAGCACCACGCAAACCCCAATGATGCCGAACGTCACCAGTGGTTTGCCGGTAGCCACAGCGCCGCCGTAGGCGCTCTTGACGGCCGGCGTCGTCCGTTTTATTTCGTTGACGCAATCAACGCACTGGAATCCGACGGCGGCCGCCCGCTGGCAGTCCGGGCAGGCAGGGCGCCCGCAGCGCTGGCAGCGCACGTAAGAGGGCCTGTCCGGGTGCCTTGGGCACACCGGAACCTGCGCGGACGGCTCAGCCGCCGGAATTCCGTAGCTCATGCGATGGGGTTAGAGCTGCTCGATGTCGATGCTGTTGATGGTGACATCCTCCACCGGGCGGTCGCCCATGCCGGTACGAACGCCTTCGATGGCGTCGACGACCTTCTTGGATTCGTCGTCGGCCACCTCGCCGAAGATGCTGTGCTTGCCCTGCAGCCAGTCGGTGGGAATGGTGGTGATGAAGAACTGTGATCCGTTGGTGCCCTTGCCCATCTGGATGCCGGCATTGGCCATGGCCAGCTTGTAGGGGGCGTTGAAGCTGAGCTCAGGGTGGATCTCGTCGTCGAACTTGTAGCCCGGTCCGCCCACGCCGCGGCCCAGCGGATCGCCGGCCTGGACCATGAAGTCCTTGATGATGCGGTGGAAGATGGTGCCGTCGTACAGCGGCGTGCCCGTCTTGTCCTCGCCCGTCTCGGGGTGGGTCCAGGCCTGCTCGCCGGTGGCGAGGCCAACGAAGTTCTTGACCGTCTTGGGCGCGTGGTTGCCGAAGAGGTTGACGACGATGTCGCCGAGGCTGGTGTGGATGGTTGCTTTTGCAGTTGCGATGGCAGTCATACCGCCCATTCTTCCACGGCGGGTCAACGCGGAAAGCGGAAGGACCTGGAGTTCCGCGCTGGGTGAAATCAGCCGTAAATCCGCTGGAAGAATAGCCGGTGCAGGTCAATCCACGTAGGCTAACACCAGAACCGTCACATTAATCGGGAGGTAGTTGTGAAGAAATCGGATCGTATTGCCCGTGACCTTGAACAGTCAGTCAACAACGCAGTTGAGTATGCAAAGGACTGGGCATCCCCCCGCGTGGAAGCAGCAGTGGATTGGGCAGTTCCCCGCCTGCAGCACGGCCTGGACACGGCATCCCCCAGGATCCAGGAAGGGCTAAAGACTGCAGCCCACAACCTGGCCGGTGGCGTCGCAACAGTGACACCTCGCATCCAGGACGGCCTCGCGCAGCTTGCCCCGAAAATCCACGACGCCGTTGAAGTGACCACACCGCGGCTGCATGAGGCCGTGGACAGGGCCACCCCCGTCATCATGAACGCTCGTGACCGCGTGGTGGTGGAGTACCTGCCGCGCCTCTCGGACCAGATCGGCCACGCCTCGGAGGCTGTACACCGCACGCTGGAAAGTGCTCCCACGCATGTGGACGCCGTTGCCAAACGGCTCACCGATTCCGGTGTAGTGCATTCCCTTCAGGAGCAGGCTCAGTCGGCTGGCACCCAGCTCCGGGCCGCCGCGCATGGAGCGGGTAAGGCCGTAGGCATCCAGATCGCGGAGCCCCAGAAACCGAAGAAGCGTGGCTGGCTGGTGTTCGGCATCATCGCGGCCGCTGTGGCCGCAGGCGTTGCCGCTTGGAAGGCGTCCAAGCCCGTGGAAGATCCCTGGAAGACGCCGTCTCCGGTCACGCCCACTCCGGCTCCGGTGCCTGCCACGACGGTGAACGACGCCAAGGACACTGCAGAGGACGCCGCCAGCAAGGCTGCAGCCGCCACTGCCTCGGCCTCTGACATTGTTGCTGACAAGGCAGACGCTGTTGCTGACGAGGCAGAGGACGTTGCCGGGGATGCCAAGGGCAGCTCGGGTGATGCTGCCGATAAGGCCAAGCACCTGGCCGACGAGTCGGCGGTCGCGGAGGCCAAGGCTTCCACGGACGCCAAAACGGCCATGAAGAACATCGCGTCCAACATGAACGGTTCCGCGGACAAGAACACCAACTGATCATTCCGGCGCAGTCGCGCCGTCCACTGAAGGGGCTCCGCCTGGCGCGGGGCCCCTTCAGTGTTTTCCCAGTGTTTGTCCGGGCCCAAGCCCTGTCACCGCTGGGCAGGACCCCGATCGGTGCTAAATTTGGACTGATGTCAGCCGATAAATCCTCTGGGGATGCCTTGAACGACGCAGCGCAGCTGCCGCGCGTGTCCATTGTGATCCCGGCTTATAACGAGGAAAGTGTTATCCGGCAGTGTCTCATCGCTGCCGTCTACCAATCAGTGCCGGCCCACGAAATCATCGTGGTAGACAACCTCTCCACGGACCGAACCGCCGCCATCGTGGCGCAGATGCAACTTGAGTATCCGGAGAGCCCCGTCATTCTGCTCAGCCAGGACCAGGACCAAGGACTGATTCCTACCCGCAATTTCGGACTCAACCACGCCACCGGCGACGTTCTGGGCCGCATCGACGCCGACTCCGTGGTGGAGCCGGATTGGGTGGAGCAGGTCCAGCAGGCATTCCAGGACCCGTCAGTACAGGCGGCAACGGGTCCGGTGGTCTATTACGACATGCCCATGCGCCGCTTCGGCCTCAAGGCTGACGATAAAATGCGCCAACTGATGCTCAAGCTCGCCAAGCACCAGTACCATTTCCTCTTCGGTTCCAACATGGCACTGCGTGCCACCGCCTGGGAAACCATCCGGGATGAAACCTGCCGTGATGAGAAGGACGAGATGCACGAGGACATCGACCTCTCCCTGCACCTCGCCGACCACGAACTCAAGGTCCAGTACTGGCCTCAGATGGTCTCCGGCATGTCCGCCCGCCGGCTGGAAGACTCACCGCGGGACTACCGCTACTACGTGACCCGCTTCGACCGTACCTACAAAGCGCACAACGTCAAGAAGATGGCCCTCAAGGCACCGATGGTGGTCTTTTTCTCGGTGTACTTCCCGGCCAAACTCCTGCGTGCGATCCACACGGTCAATACCGCCCAGCCTGTCCGCCGCGGCGGACAATAGGCTGCGCCCTGCCGCCAGAGAGGGGGCGCCCTCAGTCCGTGCCCAGTTCGGCGAGATGGTCCGACGGCGGTTCCTCGGTTTGGTTGCCATCGACTGATCCGTTGCCCCGACGGCGGCCCGCGCGGAAGCGCTGTCCCATCACCACAACGGCAAGTCCGGCGAGGATGAGCCCCAGACCGGAGTAGGTGCCGGCTGGAAGCGTTTCGTTGAGGAATACCGCTGCCAGCAGAGCCGCGCCGGGGATTTCCAGCAGGATGATCATGGACACCAGCAGCGGGCTCATGGTGGCCAGCAGGTGATTAAAAGCGGTGTGGCCCACCAGTTGGGCACATACGGTGATGGCCACGATCCCCACCCAGCCAACGGCGTCGAACCCTGCCAGTGGCTGGCCGCTGAACAGCGCCAGCACCGCCACCAGCGCCGCGCACATCCCGTAGCAGAGTGTGGTGTAGGTTCCGGTGGTCATGGTCTGGCGGGCCTTGCCGCCAGCCAGGGTGTAGAGGCCGGCCAATGCACCTCCGGCCATAGCCAGGACATCGCCCAGAAAGGCCTCAGGCGAGGAGGCCATGTCGAACCCGGTGATGGTAACCACGCCGACAAAGGCGATGCCCAGTCCTGCCAGCACCTGCCACCGGTGCCTGGTCCCGCGGAAGAGCTGGAAGACCGCGATCCACGCCGACTGCAGGCACACCAACGCGGTGGCGGCGGCGACGGAGGTCAGTTGCAGGGAGGTGATGAAGCAGGCGAAGTGAAGGGCCAGCGCGACGGCGGCCAACAGGGACCAGCGGAATTCTGGTGCGGTGATGCGGCCGAACTGCCGCGGTTCGCGGACCAGGGTGGGGGTGGCCATCACCACGGCCGCGATGGCGTTGCGCCAGAAGGCAATGGCGAGGGCACTGACGGTGGTGGCTCCGAGGGTGGCTGCGATCAGTGGCCCGGATGAGGCCACGCCCAGCACTCCGAGTGCTGCGAGAAGGAGGTTCACTGTTTCACCCTATTGTTCGGCACAACGAAAAGTCCCGGACAGCGTTTCCGCTGTCCGGGACTTTCTTATGGTGGAGGCACGGGGACTCGAACCCCGAACCCCCTGCTTGCAAAGCAGGTGCGCTACCAATTGCGCCATGCCCCCATAAGAAGCAACCCGTCAATCATACCCTAGAACCGTGAAGCCTTTTGACAGCTTCCTGTCCGGGATCCGGCCTATTCGACCTGATCGGTCGACTGGCTCCAGACTGTTTTCCGGGCCTCGGATTCCTGTGCTTTCCTGTAGAGCAGGACGCCTGCGATCGCAGCTGCAAGTACCAGCAACTTCTTCACATGCACCCCGTTCCCGGCTCAGCCTGCCAAAGCAAACCGAACCATCCGTGAACCTGCACAGGTTCCGTGGGCGTACCAGGACTTGAACCTGGGACCTCTTCGTTATCAGCGAAGCGCTCTAACCGCCTGAGCTATACGCCCCGATGCCTCATCGGGCCGAGATATGACTGTACAGCACATCCCGGCCCGATCTCAAATCGAGGCATTTCACCGCGAAATTCCGGTGAAAAATCTGGGATTTAGTCGTCCGTCAGGGTCACACCAATGCCGCCCACGAGGGTAGCTGAGATGTTGTACAATACTGCCGAAAGCATGGAAAGGGCCGTCAGCAGGACCACGTTGACAACGGCGATGATGGTGGCGAACGAGGCCACCTGGCCCAGGGACGCGACCTTCTTGAGCTCGAAGCCGCCGCCCTCGGAACCTGCCAGGGTGCCCAGGAGACTGTCCACCTGGTCAAAGATTCCGGTGAGGTCCAGCACGGTCCAGAGCACGATGGAGGCCACCACCGTGACGATTCCCAGCGCCACGGACAGGAGGAATGCCATCTTCAGGACCGACCAGGCATCCACTTTGCTGACCAACAGCCGGGCACGCCTGACCTTGGCCTTGGGCGCGGGCTTGACGAGGTTGGGCTGGCCCTGAACGGGACGCTGGCCCGCAGCGGCTGGGCGCTGACCGGGGGCCGCAGGACGTTGGCCCTGTACGGGACGTTGCCCTGGCTGGCCTTGCACGGGCCGCTGGCCGGGTTGTCCCTGCGCTGCGCGCTGTCCCGGCGCTCCGGCCGGGGCTGCCGGCCGCTGCTGCGGACGGATGGGCGCGTTCACCCGGGGTGCGGCCGCGGGCTGCGGCGTTTCGCCGGGTACAGTGCTGCTCGGCTTGGGATATGAGTCGGGATTACTCACTCGTTACCTCCGGTGTAGTCTTCGTTCGGCTCAGCGTCGCCGGAGGCGTCCTCTGACTCAACAGCCGGCGATGTGTCTGGTTTTGTTGCTGACCCTGCGGATCCCTCCGGGGACCCGGCCTCTTCGGTCAACGTTACGTCATCATCCTCGGACTCTTCGCCCTCGAGACCGCGTTCGCTGTTCCGGGCCACTTCGATGATGCGGTCGTTTTTGTCCGGTTTTGCGAAGATGACACCCATGGTGTCCCGGCCCTTGGCAGGCACACCGGCCACGGATGAACGGACCACCTTGCCGCCCTCCATGACCACCAGGACCTCGTCCTCTTCCTGGACAATCAGGGCACCGACGAGATGGCCGCGTTCCTCCTGGTATTTGCCCACCTTGATGCCGAGGCCGCCGCGGCCCTGCAGGCGGTATTCCTCCACCGCAGTCCGTTTGGCGTAGCCACCCTCGGTGACGATGAAGACAAACGAGCCGTCCGTGACCACGTCGGCGGCCAACAGCTCATCATCCTCACGGAACTTCATTCCGGTGACACCGGAGGTGGCCCTGCCCATGGGGCGCAGTGCGTCGTCGGTGGCGGTAAAGCGGATGGACTGGCCCATGCGTGAGACGAGCATCAGATCATCTGATTCCGACACGAGCTGGGCCGAAACCAATTCGTCCTCGTCGCGCAGGTTGATCGCTATGACACCGGCGGAGCGGTTGGTGTCGTAGTCCTCCAGCCGGGTCTTTTTGACTAGGCCACGTTTGGTGGCCAGCACCAGATACGGCGACTGCTGGTAGTCCTTGAGGTCCAGCACCTGGGCGATGTGTTCGTCCGGCTGGAAGGCCAGCAGGTTGGCCACATGCTGGCCCTTGGCGTCACGCCCGGCCTCCACCAGCTCATAAGCCTTGGCACGGTAGACGCGGCCAAGGTTGGTGAAGAAGAGGAGCCAGTGGTGGGTGGTGGTGACAAAGAAGTGCTCCACCACGTCGTCGCCGCGAAGCTGGGCACCCTTGATGCCCTTGCCGCCGCGCTGCTGCGAACGGTAGTTGTCGCTGCGGGTGCGCTTGACGTAGCCGCCGCGGGTAATGGTGACAACCATTTCCTCCTCGGGGATCAGGTCCTCGATGGACATGTCGCCGTCGAAGCCCATGAGGATCTTCGTGCGGCGGTCATCACCATGCTTGGCCACGATTTCCGCCAGCTCTGTACTGATGATCTCGCGCTGGCGCGTCTCCGAGGCCAGGATCGAGTTGTACTCCGCGATCGCAGACTCCAGTTCGGCATGCCGGTCCTGGATCTTCTGACGTTCCAGGGCAGCCAGCCTGCGCAGCTGCATGTCCAGGATGGCCCGGGCCTGCAGCTCATCGATGTCGAGCAGCTGCATCAGGCCGTCGCGCGCAGCCTCGGTGGTGTTGGATGCCCGGATAAGGGCGATCACTTCGTCCAGCATGTCCAGTGCCTTGAGTAGTGCCCGCAGGATGTGGGCTTCCTCTTCGGCCTTGCGCAGGCGGTACCGCGTCCGGCGCGCAATGACATCCATCTGGTGGATGACCCAGTGACGGATGAACGCGTCCAGGCTCAGGGTCCGCGGAACGCCGTCCACAATGGCCAGCATGTTGGCGGAGAAGTTGCTCTGCAGCTCGGTGTGCTTGTAAAGGTTGTTCAGCACCACCTTGGCCACGGCGTCGCGCTTGAGGACGATCACCAGGCGCTGGCCGGTGCGGCCGGAGGTTTCGTCGCGGAGGTCCGCGATGCCGGAGATCTTGCCGTCCTTGACCAGTTCAGCGATCTTGATGGCCAGGTTGTCCGGGTTGGCCTGGTACGGCAGTTCGGTGACCACCAGGCAGGTGCGTCCCTGGAGTTCCTCCACATTGACTACCGCGCGCATCGTGACGGAACCACGGCCGGTCCGGTAGGCGTCCTCGATGCCCTTCCGACCAAGAATGGTTGCGCCGGTGGGGAAATCGGGTCCCTTGACGCGCACCATCAGCTCTTCGAGAAGTTCCTCGCGGGTGGCCGTCGGGTTGGCCAGGTACCACTGGACACCGTCGGCTACTTCGCGGAGGTTGTGTGGCGGGATGTTGGTTGCCATGCCCACTGCGATGCCGGAGGAACCGTTGACCAGCAGGTTGGGGAACCGCGCCGGCAGGATGGTGGGTTCCTGGTTCTTTCCGTCGTAGTTGTCCTGGAAGTCGACCGTTTCCTCGTCGATGTCCCGGACCATCTCCATGGCCAGCTGCGCCATTTTGGTTTCGGTGTACCGCGGGGCGGCTGCACCGTCATTGCCTGGCGAACCGAAGTTGCCCTGTCCCAGCGCCAGGGGGTAGCGCATGGTCCAGTCCTGGATCAGGCGCACCAAGGCGTCGTAAATCGCGGTGTCGCCATGGGGATGGTACTGGCCCATGACTTCGCCCACCACACGTGCGCATTTGTTGAACGAACGCTCCGGGCGGTAGCCGCCGTCGAACATCGCATAAATCACGCGGCGGTGCACGGGTTTGAGGCCGTCGCGCACGTCGGGAAGGGCGCGGCCCACAATTACGGCCATGGCGTAGTCGAGGTAGGAACGCTGCATTTCGGTCTGCAGGTCCACCTGCTCAACGCGGTCGATCAACACATCGCCTTCAAGTACGGTTTCCGGAAGATCGGCGGAATCCGCCGGGTTCTCGGGTGTCTCGTCACTCATCGTTTATATTTTCCGTTTCAGGTATATGTCGGTTATGGAATATCAGTCGGTGAGGCCGGCTAGATATCCAGGAACCTGACGTCCTTGGCGTTCTGCTGGATGAAGTTTCGGCGGGACTCCACGTCTTCACCCATCAGGGTGGCGAAGGTCTGGTCCGCTGCCAGGGCATCGTCCATGGTGACCTGCAGGAGGGTGCGGTGGTCCGGGTCCATGGTGGTGTCCCACAGTTCGGTGTAGTCCATCTCGCCCAGGCCCTTGTAGCGCTGGATACCGTTGTCCTTCGGGATGCGGCGGCCGGCAGCCTGGCCGGCAAGGAGCTTCGCATCCCGCTGCTTGTCACTGAAGACGTAGTCGTGCGGCGCATTGGACCACTTGATCCGGTACAGCGGCGGCTGTGCCAGGTAGACGTAGCCGTTTTCGATGAGCGGACGCATGTAGCGGAACAGGAGCGTCATCAGGAGGGTGGTGATGTGCTGGCCGTCAACGTCGGCATCGGCCATCAGCACGATCTTGTGGTACCGGAGCTTGCTCAGGTCGAAATCCTCGCCGATGCCGGTGCCGAACGCCGTGATCATGGACTGGACCTCGGCGTTGCCCAGTGCCTTGTCCAGCCGGGCCCGTTCCACGTTCAGGATCTTGCCGCGGAGGGGCAGGATGGCCTGGGTTTCGGGGTTGCGTCCGCGCTTGGCCGAACCACCGGCGGAGTCGCCCTCCACAATATAGACCTCGCAGCGCGCGGGGTCCTTCGAGGAGCAGTCGGAGAGCTTACCCGGCATGCCGAAGGACTCCAGCGGGCTCTTGCGGCGGGCGTTATCGCGGGCCTTGCGGGCGGCCATGCGGGCCTGGGCCGCCGAGATGGCCTTGCGGATAACGTCGCGGGCCGGGCCGGGGTTGCGTTCCAGCCAGTCGCCAAGACCGTCAGTCACAACGCGCTGGACAAAACCCTTGACCTCGGAGTTGCCAAGCTTGGTCTTGGTCTGGCCTTCGAACTGCGGCTCTGCGAGCTTGACCGAGATGACTGCCGTGAGGCCTTCACGGATGTCATCACCGGTGAGGTTGTCATCCTTTTCCTTGATGATGCTCTTCTCCCGCGCGTAGCGGTTGATGAGCGATGTCATCGCGGCCCGGAAGCCCTCTTCGTGGGTGCCGCCCTCATGGGTGTTGATGGTGTTGGCGTAGGTGTGGACGCTTTCGGAGTACGCGCTGGTCCACTGCATCGCCATTTCCAAGGCAATTTTGCGGTCCTTATCCTCGGTTTCAAAGGCAATGACGTCCTCGTGCACAACATCAACCTTTTTGCCCGAGTTCAGGTGCTTCACGTAGTCCAGGAGGCCGTCGTCGTATTGATACACCACGGTGCGGTGATCTGCGGCGACTTCGCCTTCGGTGACAACACCATCAAGGTCGAGGTCGTCGTCGGACTCCGACTTCACCGCAACGGGGCGCTCGTCCGTGAGGGTGATGCGGAGGCCCTTGTTCAGGAAGGCCATCTGCTGGAAGCGGGCCCGAAGCGTCTCAAAATCGAAATCGATGGAATCGAAGATGCTGGCGTCAGGGTAGAACGTCTGGGTGGTGCCGGTCTCGGTGGTTTCTTCACCCTTGACCAGGCCTCCCTGGGGCTTGCCGCCGTCGGCGAAGGACATCCGCCAGGCGTTACCCTGGCGCCGGACCGCGGTGTCCACCCGGCTGGAGAGGGCGTTAACCACGGAAATACCCACACCGTGGAGGCCGCCGGAAACGGCATAACCACCGCCGCCGAACTTGCCGCCGGCGTGCAGGATCGTCATCACCACCTCAACGGTGGGCTTGTGCTCGGTGGGGTGCATATCCACGGGGATTCCGCGGCCATCATCAACAACTTTCACGCCGCCGTCCGCCTGCAAGACAACTTCGATGTGCGTGCAGTAGCCTGCCAGGGCCTCGTCAACGGAGTTGTCCACCACTTCATAGACCAGGTGGTGCAGGCCGCGCGGTCCGGTGGAACCGATGTACATGCCCGGACGTTTCCGGACTGCCTCAAGGCCTTCAAGTACTGTAATATCGCTTGCGCCATACTCCCGCGGTGCCACGGCCTCCGCCGGCGTATCGGGCGTAGGCACGCCCTCCACTGCGCGTTCCACTGCCTGGGTATCTGTATTGTCGTTAGCCACAGGTGCTGTCGACTCCTCTTTTTCGATGATGGCCGGCGGTAACTTTCCCAAGGAAAAGCGGCCGCCAACAGGCACAAGGTGATGGCACTGACGAGTAGGTCGACCTGCAGAACGAGATCCGGCTGCGTTGAGCGCGCGGAAAACGGACTCAGTCAACGTTTCACCGGCGCCCAGTTATCTGTTGCAATTCTACCGTGAAATGGCTGCTATTCCCGCATTCCAGAGGGGACGCGGAGTCCCAAAATGCCTGCGTGAGGCCGTTGATCCCGCCTTGGCCGCCCTCGCGGTCCCACCTCCGGGTTCCTATACGCCCCAAGGGCGTTAGACCGCCCTACACGCCGTCCGGCCAATATTCAAGAGCCGACGACGGCGGCTAACCGTACGTATCGCGCGGCCCCCGGCCGTTGACGGTACGGCCGCCCTTGCGCCAACTCGGTGCCGATGGTCCGAGCACCTGGATGCTGGTGACCACTCCGTCGCCCAGTTCGGTGCGGAATTTCTCCAGGAGGCTGATGCTCAGCAGCCGCAGCTGCGTGGCCCAGGCGGTCGAATCACAGCGGACGTGCAGGGTGGTGTCGGTAAAACTCTCAGGTGTGCAATGCGCCGAGATTTCCGGACCCACCAGGGTGGCCCACTCCGCCATGACGGAACCCACCGCCACCGGCGAGGTCCACCCGCGTTCGGCCACGAGGCGTCCCACGACTTTGCCAAGTCCAAGGGGATCCCGGCCAGTCGAATGGAACTGACTGAAGCCCCGGGTGTCCCTGACGCCGCGTTTGGCTTTCGCGGCCCCGCCGGAAGGAAGTGCCTTACGGCGGATTTCGCCGCGGGACGCAGCGGCCTCGCGCATCCTGTTCAGTGCCGCCTGGGGCGCGTCGATGTTGTCAGGATCCCGGCCGGGCTGCAGCCCGCCCTTTTCATCCTTATTCATCGATACCTCCCGGGATAACCTTCACCCGCCGGCCGGAGAGCTCGTCCGGGATGTCGGCGTCGACGGCGGCTGTCACCAGGACCTGCTCCGCGCCGGAGACTATTGCCGCCAGTTTACGCCGTCGCTGGACATCGAGCTCGGCAAAAACGTCGTCGAGGATGAGGATCGGAGCAGACCCGCCGGTCCGGGCGTCGTCCAGCATGACGTAGTACGAGGCAAGCCGCAATGAGAGGCACATCGACCACGTTTCGCCGTGCGAGGCATACCCCTTTGCGGGCGCTTCGCCGAGGATCAGTGCCAGCTCGTCCCGGTGCGGTCCCACCAAAGAAATTCCCCGTTCCAGTTCCTTTCGGCGCGACGCTGCGAAGGCCTGGACATAGCGGTGGGTGAGTTCCTCGACGGTGAGGAAACGGAGATCGTCGGCTCCGGCGGACCCGGCCACCGCGGAACCGCCGCCGGCATCCGGGGCCGAGCCGTCGTCGTCCATTAGGTTCTGGAGTGTGGACCGGTACACGGCGCCGGCTTCCTTGGAACCGTCGGTGAGCTGGGCATACGCCTTGGCCAGGTGAGGGCGAAGCCGTTCCACGAGTTCCAGCCTGGCATACAGCAGCTCGGCGCCGGCCCGGGCCATGTGCATGTCCCAGACATCGAGCGTGGCTTCATGGCCGGCAGTGAATTTTCCGGTGCGGGCGGATTTGAGCAGCGCATTGCGCTGTTTGAGGACCCGGTCGTAATCGGTGCGGGTGGCCGAATGCCGCGGAATCAGGCTGACCAGCAGCTCGTCGAGGAACCGGCGGCGGCTTGACGGATCCCCCTTGACCAGCGCCAGGTCCTCGGGCGCGAACAGCACTGTCTGGCAGATTCCCAGCAGATCCCTGGCAGGGACCGGATTGCTGCGGTTAATCCGGCCGCGGTTGGCCCGGCCGGCGTTGATTTCGAGTTCCAGCACCGTGGTCTGCCCGCCGCGGACCACACGGGCCCGGACCAGCGAACGTTCCGTACCGAACCTCAGCAGCGGACCGTCGGAACTGACCCGGTGCGAACTGAGCGTAGCCAGGTAACCGATGGCCTCCATCAGGTTCGTCTTGCCGATTCCGTTGGATCCTACCAGAACCGTCACACCCGGCCCGAGGGCAAGGTCAACCTGGGCGTAGCTGCGGAAATCGGTCAGCGAAAGGTGTTCTAGGTACACTCGGTCTTCAGAATTCTCGGAACCCCGCGGGTTGAGGGGTGGATGCTACTTGGCGGGACGGGTGGCATGTCCGCCGAACTGGTGGCGCAGGGCGGAAACCATCTTCATGGCGGGCGAGTTATCTTCACGGGACGAAAAGCGGGCAAAGAGTGCGGCCGTGATGGCCGGTGCCGGCACGGCATTGGCGATCGCCTCTTCAACGGTCCAGCGGCCCTCACCTGAATCCTCCACATAATCATCGATGGAGGCCAGTCCCGGATCCTCTTCCAGTGCCTTGACCATCAGATCAAGCAGCCAGGACCGGACCACCGTGCCCTTTTGCCAGGCGCGGAACGTGCCGGGCAGGTCATCAACGATGTCTTTGGCCGCGAGGAGTTCGTAGCCTTCGGCATAGGCCTGCATCAGGCCGTATTCAATACCGTTGTGCACCATTTTGGCGTAGTGGCCTGCGCCGACGCCGCCCACGTGGACGAAGCTGTCCGCTCGTTCCCCCTCAGGACGGAGGGCATCGAAAACCGGCAGGGCACGCTCAATATCGGCGGTATCGCCTCCGGCCATGAGGCCGTACCCGTTCTGGAGTCCCCACACACCGCCGGACACACCGCAGTCGGCGAACTGGATACCCTTTTCCGCCAGCGCGGCACCATGTTTCTGGTCCTCAGTAAAGCGGGAGTTGCCGCCGTCGATCACGAGGTCACCGGCGTTGAGCTTGTTTCCGAGCTCGGTAATCACTGCATCGGTAATTGCGCCGGACGGGACCATCACCCAGATGAGCCGCGGAGCCGGAACTGCCGCGATGAGCTCGTCCACGGAGGCGACGTCGGTGACATCGGGGTTGCGGTCAAAACCAGTGACGTCGATGCCACGCTTGCGCAGCCGTTCGCGCATGTTGAAACCCATTTTGCCAAGGCCGATCAGTCCGATATGCACGTGAGTCTCTTTTCTGCGCGGGTTGGCTGGTTAACGGAAATCATCCCAACTAGGTAGCACTAAGCGTCGTTTTGAGCACTTACGACGTTATCTGCTACCTAGTTGGGGAGGCGGACGGGCATGACCAGGTAACGGTAGTCGTCCTGGTCCTCACCATCGGCGTCCACCTGGGCCGTGATCATGGCGGGCTTCGGTGCCGTGGTGAAGGAGAACCGGACGTACTTGGTCTCGATGACGGCGAGTCCCTCCACCAGGTAGTGCGGGTTGAACGCCACGGTGATGTCGTCACCGGACAGCTGGGCTTCGAGTTCTTCGGAGGCCTGGGCGTCCTCGCCGGTGCCGGCGTCCAGGTGCAGCAGGCCAGCGGTAAAGGCCAGCCGTACCGGGGTGTTCCGTTCGGCCACGAGGGATACACGGCGGACCGCCTCCACCAGCTCCTGGGTCTGCACCGTCGCATGGATGGGTGTGGAGTCCGGGAACAGCGACCGGATTTTGGGGTAGTCGCCGTCTACCAGCAGAGAGGTGGTGGTGCGGCCGCCGCTTTCAAAACCGATCAGGCGGCTGTCGTCATCAGCCAGGGCGAGGTTAATGTCGCCGCTGTTGCCGAGGGTCTTCGCGACTTCGTTGAGGGTCTTTGCCTTGACCAGCGCGCTGGTGGAAATTCCCGGGGTGGCCGGCTTCCACGGCACTTCCCGCATGGCCAGGCGGTAGCGGTCCGTTGCCAGGAGCGTGATGAGATCGTCCTCGATCTCCATACGAACCCCGGTGAGGATAGGAAGAGTGTCATCCTTACTGGCCGCAATGATCACCTGCGACACAGCCTGGGCGAACGCGTCTCCCGGGACAGTCCCGCTGATGGCGGGCAATGCTGGCAGCGGCGGGTACTCTGCCTCGGGCATGGTGGCCAAGTGGAAGCTGCTGCGGCGGCAGGTCAGGGTGACTTTATTGCCGTCTGTTTCCACTTCCACCGGCGCGGAGGGAAGGCTACGGCAAATGTCAGCGAGGAGCCGGCCGGAAACCAGGATGGTGCCTTCAGTGCTGATGTCCGCAGGGATTTCCAGCCGTGCGGACGTCTCGTAGTCAAAACTCGAGAGGCTCACCGTGCCGGCTTCAGCCTTTAGGAGCAGGCCGGACAGCACTGGAACCGGAGGCCGCGGAGACAGCGACCGGGCTGTCCAGGTGACGGCTTCTGCCAGGACATCCCGTTCGACTCTGAACTTCACGGAAGGGTGCCGCCTTTCATTGCTGCTGCCATGTCTGAACCGGGGACTCCCAGCGGGAGCCCAAAAGTAGTCGCGCCCCAACCACGGAACCTGCATGGTTCGTCGAGTACGGAACTACAAAGAAACCCAAGGATGGGAGCGCTGCTGACAGCTTAGCCGGAAGACCGGTGATTAACGCATCCCCGGCGATCCCGCCAAGGCCTGTGGGGCCCTTTGGTCCCGGCCCGGTCGGAGTGCGGATCGAGATTGTTATTTGAGGGAAATCAATTTCTTGGGATTAGTAGTGTTAATAACCCCTGTGGAAACTGTGGATAACTCGATCCGGCCGCAGGATCCAGCGGTTAAGCCCTGTTCATCGATTGTGGGCGACACAGGTTTTAAACAGGCTGTGGATGGGGATAACAACTTTTGGGATTTCGCTGATCCACAGGCGCCTTAAGGGTTTTAAGCCTATTAAGCGGAGTTGTCCCCTTAAGTATCCACAGGGTTATCCACATGCACCTGTTAATAAGGTACAGAGGCGAGGGGTCAAGAGTCGCGCTGTTGCTGCTTGATGCGGTTGGTGAGCTCGGTAACCTGGTTGTAAATCACACGCCGCTCAGCCATCAGCTCCCGGATTTTGCGGTCGGCGTGGATCACTGTGGTGTGGTCCCGTCCGCCGAGTTCCTGGCCAATCTTGGGCAGCGACATGTCCGTCAGTTCCCGGCAGAGATACATGGCGATCTGGCGGGCGGTGACCAGGGTCCGGGTCCGGGACTTGCTGCAGAGTTCCTCCATGGTGAGTTTGAAGTAATCAGCCGTCTGGATCAGGATCTGGCTCGACGTGATTTCCTGGGCGCCGTCATCGGTAATGAGGTCTTTCAGGACCATCTCGGCCAGGGCAACGTCCACTGGCTGTCGGTTCAGGCTGGCGAACGCCGTGACCCGGATCAGCGCACCCTCAAGTTCGCGGATGTTGCTGGAGATCTTGGAGGCGATGTATTCCAAAGCATCGTCCGGTGCGGAGAGGCCTTCGCTGAGCGCCTTTTTGCGCAGAATGGCAATGCGCGTCTCCAGTTCGGGCGGCTGGATGTCCGTGAGGAGGCCCCATTCAAAGCGGGACTTCATCCGGTCTTCAAAGCCCGCCAACTGTTTGGGCGGCAGGTCAGAGGTGATGAC
Organism: Arthrobacter sp. UYEF21; assembly: GCF_040546085.1. Classification (NCBI taxonomy): domain Bacteria; kingdom Bacillati; phylum Actinomycetota; class Actinomycetes; order Micrococcales; family Micrococcaceae; genus Arthrobacter; species Arthrobacter sp. UYEF21. The sequence continues at coordinate 24,419 of NZ_JBEPNF010000004.1, read as the reverse complement.
CACTTGCTTGTTGTTGTTGTGCAGTGAATTGAATGTGTGGAAGAACTCCTCCAGCGTTCGGTCCTTGCCGGCGAGGAACTGGATGTCATCGATCAGCAGCACATCCACATTGCGGTACGTGGTCTTGAAGCTGGCGCCTTCGTCGTCGCGGATGGAGTTGATGAAGTCGTTGGTGAACTCTTCAGAATTCACGTAGCGGACCCGGATCCCGCTGTACAGGCGGCGGGCATAGTGGCCGATAGCGTGCAGCAGGTGCGTCTTGCCAAGGCCTGAATCACCGTAAATGAACAGGGGGTTGTACGCCTTGGCTGGGGCTTCGGCCACGGCCACTGCGGCGGCGTGGGCAAAACGGTTGGACGAACCGATCACGAACGTATCGAAGACGTACTTGGGATTCAGCCGGCCGAACTCATGCGAGGTGCTCGGCAGCATGGGCTGGGGCTTCTGTTCGATCAGCTGGTCTGCCGAATAGGACGGTTCGACGACGGGTTCGGGCTCTTTGTGGATGGGGACCAGATCGGTGTCCACGTCGATGGCGCACCGGATGTCCTCCGAGAAGACGTTGTGCAGGGCATCGTCCAGGGCGTCCTTGACTTGGGTCTGCAGGACTTCGCGGGTCAGTTCGTTGGGAACGGCGACCAAGAGGGTGGATCCGATTAGGCCCTGGGCCTGGGCCAGGATGACAAACCCCCGTTGCCGCGGCGAGACGCGGTCGTCCTGCTCGAGGAGGGTCACCACGCGTCGCCAGGAACTTCCGACAGTATTGGCGTGGTTGGCTTCGTCTACTGTCATCAATCAGTTCCTCAAAACTTGCGTGTCTGCATTACGTGCAGCCACAAGTCCGGAACCAGGATGCTGGACCAGCTTCATCCACAGAGTTATACACAGTCCGTGGATAATCGGCTACTGAGCCACTCTAGGGGATCAAAAGGCCAGAAGATAGCTGGGAAGTAGCTTGTGGATAATTACATCGTTGTGGTTCAAAACGGACCCTGTGAGCCACTTCATCCACAGGCTGCGGAGGCAGGTTAAGCACAGCCGCTGGCAGGCAACGAGACGCCCTCCGGCTTGACTCGGGGGCGCAATTTGCCCTAATGTTGTGAAGTCCTTTGTGTGCGCTTTCTGCCCCCATCTGAATCTCTCCTACGCACTGCGTTTGAGCGGCTGGGGGAGGCGTGCATATACAAAACTTAGCGTCGGCCAGTTCTTCCCTTTACTGATCGGGTGGGCGCACCTTTGATCCACTGGAGTAACTAACGTGAGCAAGCGGACTTTTCAGCCGAATAACCGCCGTCGAGCCAAGAAGCACGGCTTCCGCCTTCGTATGCGTACCCGTGCCGGCCGTGCCATCCTGGCAGCCCGTCGTGGCAAGGGCCGCACCGAACTGTCGGCCTAGATAACTGACTCGTCGGTTTACATTTCTTTGCGAGTTTAAGGTGCTGGCCACCCGTAACCGCGTGAGAACTGCAACTGATTTTGCAACAACTGTACGTTCCGGTGTCCGCAATGGGCGCCGGAACGTAGTGTTATATGCGGCAGCTATTGCTGCCGACGAACCCAGCCGGATCGGGTTCATCGTTTCCAAAGGCGTCGGGAACGCTGTGGTCAGGAACCTCGTTAAGAGAAGACTGAGGGAAGCCGCTACTGCCTCGCTTCGCGAGTACGGTAGCGGGTTCGCCATAGTGGTCCGGGCCCTGCCTGCGTCGGCAACCGCCAGTTGGGATCAACTGCTGGCAGACTACAACGCCGCACTGGAAACGACCTTGAACCGGTTGGGCAGCCGCCTTCCGCGGGCTGCTGTAAACGGTTCAACCGGTACAACACAGGAAGGGACACAGCGTGCGTAACTCGCCTGCCGCCGTCGTCCACTACCTACAGTCCGGTGCTGCCGTCGTGGGCACCTTCCTCTGGAACCTGCCCAGAAACATTCTTATTCTGCTGCTCATGGCCTACCGCAAGGTGATTTCCCCCTTGTATGGCCAGGTTTGCCGCTTCTTTCCTTCCTGCTCGGCGTACGCCTTGGAAGCAATCACTGTCCATGGGGCAGTGAAGGGCAGCTGGCTTGCGGCCCGCCGCCTCGTACGCTGCCATCCGTGGAATGCCGGTGGTGTGGACCATGTCCCCGCCGGCCACCGCCACTGGCCCGAACACCGGACCCCCACAATTGTTGTGCTGAACAACCCGGACAAGTACCTGGCTGCTCAGACTGATGGAGAAGGCCGCCTTGCGGCCTGACGAATAGGGATATCGTATGGACTTCTTTGGAACAATCATGTTTCCGTTCAAGTGGCTGGTCTCAGTCATTATGGTCGGCTTCCATGACGGACTGAGCTTCATCGGCCTTCCGGCCGCGAACGGCTGGACCTGGACGTTGTCCATCATCGGATTGGTGTTGGTCATCCGTGCGGCCTTGATCCCCGTATTCGTCAAGCAGATCAAGGCCCAGCGCGGTATGCAGCTGCTGCAGCCTGACCTGAAGAAGATGCAGGACAAGTACAAGGGCAAGACTGATCAGCTCTCCCGCCAGGCCATGGCGCAGGAGCAGATGGCCCTGTACAAGAAGCACGGCACTAACCCCTTCTCGGCATGCCTCCCGATGCTGATCCAGATGCCGTTCTTCTTTGCGCTGTTCCAGGTTCTCTCCGGCATCAGCACGGCCAAACAGGGCGGCCAGGGCATCGGCGCAATGAGCCCTACCCAGGTTGAACAGTTCGACTCCTCCAGCATCTTCGGAGCTCCGCTGTCCGCAACCCTGCTTCACGGCACGCCCGCGGGTGGCAACGTGGTGGCGGTATGGATCCTCTCCATCGTGATGATCCTCGCGATGACGGCGTCCCAGTTCATCACCCAGAAGCAGATCATGGCCAAGAACATGTCCGAAGAGGCTATGGCCAGCCCGTTCATGCGCCAGCAGAAGATGATGCTCTACATCCTGCCGATCGTCTTCGGTGTGGGCGGCATCAACTTCCCCATCGGTGTGCTCATCTACTGGACCACCACCAACCTCTGGACCATGGGCCAGCAGTTCTTCGTCATCCGCCGCATGCCGACGCCGGGATCCCCCGCCGCCAAGGCCCTCGCCGAACGCCGAGCGGCCAAGGGCCTGCCGGCACTGCCCATTCTGGGCGGGAAAAAGGTCGACGCCGAAGCAGAGGCAGCAGCCGCCGCCGCGGTTATTGACCAAAAGGGACAGCGCGTCCAGCCCCAGCGTAAGAACAGGAAGAAGAAGTAATGTCAGCCGAAAGCACCGAAAACGCCCTTTCCGACGAGGTCATTGATGATCAGGACGCGGCCTCGACGGACACGGACGCAGGCTCCAAGGGAACCGCAGCAAGCCGCCTCGAAGAAGAAGGCGACGTTGCAGCCGATTATCTGGAGGAGCTCCTGGACATTGCAGACATCGATGGCGACATTGATATCGAGGTCCGCAACGGCCGCACCTACATTTCCATCGTTGCTGAGGATGAAACCGATGGTCTGGACAGCCTGGTAGGCGAAGACGGCGAGGTACTCGAGGCGCTGCAGGAGCTGACCCGGCTGTCGGTGCTTTCGGCAACGGAGAACCGTTCGCGTCTGGTGCTCGACATCAACGGCTACCGCCAGCAGCGCGCTGGTCATCTCCAGAAGATCGCCGAGGATGCCGCCGCTTCGGTTAAGGAATCCGGCAAGGCTGTGGCTTTGGAACCGATGAGTGCCTACGAACGCAAGATCGTGCATGACGCCGTTGCTGACCTAGGCCTGGTTAGTGAGTCCGAAGGCGAAGGCGCAGGCCGCCACATCGTTGTATCCGCTGACTAGAGAATTGCTGAACCGTTAATCATGGTTGAAATCACGGCAGCTGAACTGCTCGCGGCTGAGAAGATCTTCGGCGCCCGGCTGGATCTGGCCAAGCGCTACGTTGAGCACTTGGCTACGTCCGGGACGGAACGCGGGCTCATCGGACCGCGCGAGATTCCCCGGCTGTGGAGCCGGCATGTGCTCAACTGTGCGGTCATCGAAAGCGAGATCGCGCACGGGAGCCATGTTGCCGATGTTGGAAGCGGCGCCGGACTGCCAGGGCTCTGCCTCGCTATCGCGCGCCCTGATCTGGAGCTCACTTTGATCGAACCGCTGGAGCGCCGGGTGATCTGGCTCCAGGAAGTGGTTGATGATCTGGGCCTGACCAACGTCACGGTCATGCGGACCCGCGCGGAACTTGCAGTAGGCATGGTTGACGCTGACGTGGTGACTGCCCGTGCAGTCTCCGCGTTGAGTAACCTGGCTGGTCTGACTATCCCCCTGCTCGCAGGCAAGGGCGAGGTGGTGGCCATCAAGGGCCGCAGCGCCGGGGAAGAAATCGAAAAGGCCGCGAAAGTTATCCGGAAACTTGGCGGCGTCCAGACGTCCGTGGTGACTGTTGGTGAAAGCCTTTTGGAGGAACCCACCACGGTGGTGCGCATCGTCGTAAACAAGTCTCGAAAGATTGGCTAGTCCAGGCCCGGTAACCTTGGTCTGCAGGATGAAGCGGTTAGGCTAGACAACGGCAGCAAGAGCTGAACGAGAGTGAGTGTGTTCCAGTGACCAGTAGCGAAGCCTCCACACAACGGATTCCCCCGTTTGTGTCTTTGGGGTCAGCACGTTCAGTTGCTGGCATGGGTTCCGGACCGGTGCGAGGGGAAAGTCACCCCAGCCCGGTTGTAGACGTGGCAAATTTTGCCTCGGTTTCACGTGAAACAACATCAGGCGGCAAGACGAACGTCATTGACACCATGGATGATTCCAGCCCCATCGCCAGGGAACTGGCACACGAGACGAAGCGCAGGGAGCGCCTGGTTGGCCGGGAGCTGCCTAAGCCGGATAAGACGCGGGTCTTCACTGTGTCCAACCAAAAAGGCGGCGTGGGTAAGACCACTACCACCGTGAACATTGCCGCGGCCCTCGCTGCCGCCGGCTTGAACGTCCTGGTCATTGACATCGATCCGCAGGGCAACGCCTCTACAGCCTTGGGCGTCGAACACCACGCCGATGTGGACAGCATCTACGATGTCCTGATCAACGACTTCCCCTTAGCCGATGTTGTGGCTCCCTGCCCTGATATCAGCAACCTGATTTGTGCGCCCGCCACCATTCATCTCGCCGGAGCGGAAATTGAGCTTGTCTCGCTGGTGGCTCGCGAGCAGCGGTTGCGGAGGGCCATCGACGTCTACGCTAAGACCCGGGCCAAGAACGGCGAAGAGCGGCTGGACTACATCTTCATCGACTGCCCGCCGAGCCTTGGTCTGCTCACGGTGAACGCTTTCTGTGCTGCCGGCGAAGTCCTGATTCCAATCCAGTGTGAGTACTACGCACTGGAGGGCCTGAGCCAGCTCCTGAAGAACATCGAGATGATTCAGAAGCACCTCAATGCTGATCTGGTGGTCTCCACGATTCTTCTCACGATGTACGACGGCCGCACCAACCTTGCCGCCCAGGTTGCAGCCGAGGTGCGCCAGCACTTCCCGGACCAGGTCCTGGGTGCTGTGGTCCCCCGCTCGGTCAGGATCTCGGAAGCTCCGAGCTACCAGCAGACCGTGATGACGTATGATCCTTCCTCCAGTGGAGCCTTGTCTTACCTGGAAGCAGCAGCGGAAATCGCTGAGCGCTAAGATCTTCAAAAACTGCAACAACCGGAGTCCGGCCACGCCTGACTCTTCCATCGGAGGGATTTATCCATGAGCGAGAAGCGACGTGGCCTAGGCCGCGGTCTTGGCGCACTCATTCCAAGTTCCGCCTCTGGCAATGGCTCGGGTAATGGGACAGCTGTGTCCCGGCCTGTGGACCTCTTTTTTCCTGAGGGCCGCAAGAAGATCGATCACGCGGCCGATGCAGTAGAGAATGGCGATGCCGCGCGGCTGTTGTCCCCACACTCCATGGTGGCTTCAGAGAAGCAGGCACCGGTCGAGGATCTTCCGGTGCCGAAGGATGAGACTGCGCCGAAGGTCGCCTCCCCTACGAAGGCTGCGGCAACAGTATCTGAACAACCAGCCGGGACGAAGACCCCGGCCAAAGTTGACGCCAAGTCCCGTACGGCGGAGAAGTCCCCAGACAGTGCCTCGACGTCGTCTGAGCTGGCGGTAGAGCCCGTGTCTGTGACGCCTGCTCCTGAAGTCTTGAACACTGATGCGGATAACGGCGTCGACTTGGTGGAGGTACCCGGGGTACGCTTTGCGGAGATTCCGGTCTCCGACATCCATCCGAACCGCAAACAGCCCCGCACGGTCTTCGATGAGGAGGACATGGCGGAGCTGATTCACTCTGTGCGTGAAATTGGAGTCCTCCAGCCAATCGTGGTGCGGACTTCAACCGAAGATGGTGGAGAACCGTACGAACTGGTCATGGGTGAACGTCGCTGGCGGGCAGTCCAGGCCGCGGGCATGCAGACTATCCCTGCCATCGTACGGGACACCACGGACGATGACCTCCTTAGGGATGCTCTTCTGGAGAATCTGCACCGCAGCCAGCTAAACCCCCTGGAAGAGGCCGCGGCCTACCAGCAGTTGCTCGAAGATTTTGGGACCACCCACGAACAGCTTGCTGACAAGATTGGGCGCTCACGTCCCCAGGTCTCCAACACCCTGCGTTTGCTCAAACTTCCTCCCCTCGTGCAGCGGCGGGTGGCTGCCAGCGTTCTGTCCGCCGGGCATGCCCGTGCCCTACTCGCCCTCCCGGACGCGGCCGCCATGGAACGCCTCGCGCAGAAGATCGTGGCTGAAGGTATGTCTGTTCGGGCAACCGAAGAAGCGGTGACCCTGTACCAGGACCCGACGAAGCCCGCCAAAAACAACATTCCGCGCCCCGGCGCACGGCACGAGCGGCTGGACTATCTGGCGTCTTCGCTGTCAGACCGGTTGGATACCAACGTGAAGATCTCCCTCGGTGTCCGCAAGGGCCGCGTCAGCATTGAATTTGCGAGTGTGGAAGACCTGAACCGCATCATGGAAGTTCTCGCACCAGGATCTGAAAACTAGACGTCTCGGCTGTCGGAGGTCCTCTGATATGGATCTTCTAGCAACAATGGTAGGGGCTGTTTCACGTGAAACAGTCCCTATTGTTTTCTGCGGAGTGCGGCGAAACTGATACTCCTTCTGCCTTCTTGCAGAGAACGCCTCCGCCGTCATTCTTTCGATCGATGTTCGCCGCTTATCGCATGGCAATTCCGACCACCTCGCCTACCCAAATTCCTCTGTCGACACCAATTCTTGCCTCTGGCCGTCGATGGCTCACCAGTATGCACGGCGCACAGCACACTTGGGTTTGCCGCCACACCCGATCCTGACACGCAGGGACTCCCCGCTGACCTAGAGGATAGGACAAGCTGTTTCACGTGAAACACAGCCCCCACACACGTCTCCGGCTATTGAAAAAGGATTTGGACTGCCCTGAGCGCTGTGGCCAGAAGCCGACCCCAAAAGCCAGGGACCGCCTCAGTGTTGTCCCACCCTAGGCATCCCTTCATGTCCGAAGAGTCTTGTTCCACTCGCCATGCAGGCAACAATGGATCGAAACATAATCGGGTATGGCTGCGGCGATCTCAATCGTGGCCAGTCACTTTGACAAGGAGCAGGCGACCAATGCAGGCCAATGCCCTTGACCATCTCCCTTGACCATCTTCCTTCGAAAAATACAGGGGTGTCGCCGAGATGTGGTACTGCTCCGGGGAGCAGTCGAATATTGCCGACCCTCCGAAGATACGGAAGCGCCATAATCACGTGCCCGCGTTCGTTTCACGTGAAACATGGAAGCCCATGCATGCCTGGCTTCCCTCTGAAGACAGGCGCCCGCAGGCCAGTAGTCAGTGGTTTACAGAATTAAAACAGCCAGATTAGGGTGACATCATCGAAACAAACCCAGGCGCAACACCGTAAGTGTCTGCCAAGCTGTAGCTTTGGATGCAGGAGGCCTCCAAGGCGATGAAACTCATGCTCAGCGTCGTTATGGGGTCAGGTAGGACTCTCGCCACCCAACGCAAGGATGGCGGTATGAGCGCCCATTCCCCAGTCACCTTCCCATGATGCTAGGGCGCCACGGAATTGGCACCATGGGGATACAGGCCGGCTCGTGTAGTGCCCATGTGCTCACTTAGCAGGCCATGGTGGGCGAGGTGAGGAGTAGGAGCCTGGTTGGAAGGGGTGGATGAGCCGAGGTCTGTTGTGGTAATTTCCAACCTCGCTGGGTACGGACCCTTTGTGCTTTCGGGCCTTGCCCCTTCCGTCGCGAAGGGTCCGGTGTCCCAACAGTTCCAGCGAACTGAGAGTACTCCCCCGCGAAACTTTTACCACGATCTCGTCTGGTTTGGGATCGCCTGTCGAAGTGGCCTGCCGAGGACACGATCCGATCATAAAATATGAGGCGCGCTACGGATTGGCGGACGTAGACCGCAGGCTGTACATGACTTCCAACTAGCGAGCCAGCCTGCTAACGGCCTAGCGTTTAGCTACGGTGTCGGTGTCGGTGTGGCTGTCGGTGCCGAGGTGAACAGCCGTGCTTCTTCACTGTCCAGCTACTGTCTCGAAGGAACTCTGCTGAGGTGGCAGGAATGCGTCGAGGAGTTGATGGGGCTCGGGAATCGTAAGCCCCAGATGCGACACCAGCGCCCCGACCTTCTGTGCGTCGCTAACTGCGCCGCGGTCTTCCTGGGCGTCGCCAAGGCGGGGGCCCTCGTCGTCAACGATGGGAAGATGTGGGCGAGTCGGATTGTCGTGCTGCGGGGTGGACGGATTCCGTGGTTCGTGGTCACAGCGATCGTTGCTGCTGAGGTCCTTTCGAAAGTTTTTGGCTGGATCCGCCGCTGGGGCTAAACGGAAGCGTCGACGGACGGTCTGACACCAGGACCGTCGGATGGGGATCTGTTGGGGTGAGATTTGGGCCTTCTATGGTGCCGATTGAAATGTTTCGTGGGACTCTCTTTGTCCTATGCCGACGCCAGGTCCGTCTCAAGGGTCAACTCGCGTCCGCTCCTCTGCGCCCATGGGTGCAGAGTGCAGTGGATAGCTCTGTGGATAACTTTGTGGATAGACGGACTGGAAACACGCCTAGCGTCGTGACCACTCTGTCTCTACAAGGGAAGTGAATGGGGAGTCCGAGGCTGGGCTAGTCGTCCTCCTGCCACGTTTCACGTGAAACAAAGGCCAAATATCCCCTGCCGTTCCTCAGTCTGATCGTTTTCGTTCGTCCGACGACAGAAAATGGTGGATTTATAGATAGTTTGCTAGTCAAAAAAGCCGTTCTCGCCGACAGGCCGAGATGCACGATTCGTCGGGACCGTTTTTCTTGACGTCTGTGAGGTCTGACTCGCGTGCCGAGCCCACCCGAGAAGGCATGTGTGATTTCAGTAACCAGTGGATAAATCTGTGGATATCGATGTGGATATCGTTGTGGATAACATCTGGGGATAACTCCTAGAGCGAGTGTATTTTGTCCCCCAAGGGCAGGCAATATTGGAGTCCAATTGACACGCGACGGTGTACCTAATTCGTCCCTAGGAGCCGCCATCCAGGCCACCACCTTGTTGATTCCCTTTGCGTGGCCTTCGCTCCTAGGACGGTGACTGGTCTATTCGGTTCCGACACCTGACAACCTAGGGCCCTAGGGGTGGCGTCGGAGTGTGAGTGCGGTGCTCGGTAAGTGGGGTATCAACGGCCCCCCTCTCAGCGAGCTCCACAACCGGCCTTTGCCAGGTTCAACAATCAGGTTTCACCATCAGGCTTCGCCAACCGACTTAGGCGGTAGGCGAGCATGTGGCGTGACCGTATTTCGGGCGGCCAGTTCCGAGGGGGTAAGCGGCCGCCTGGCGGTCTCCTCCTAACTCAGCATGGTTAGAACGCCGTCTCCACGCCGTGTTTCGGCTGGGCTACTTGATACTGGGTTCCTGCTTATGCTTCATCCGTGGTCATAAGTCTAAGGTTCAACCGGATGCCCACGCCCGGTGACTGCATGTTTCACGTGAAACAGAGACCACGGGAGTATGAAAAGACCACGACTCCGTGAGACAGCTTCCTCCTTCCGATGAAGATGGATTGTTTCACGTGAAACACCGGGCGCAAATGTCGATAGCTTGTGTCCTCTGGCATTGAACCGATCTTCCCCAGCACCGCCTATTGGCCGCTAGCGACAGAACCAGACGGCCCCCCTGGACCCCTGGGCGCGCAGGCAGGAGGAAACGGTGAATCCTAAGTTTTACGCGTTTGGCGACATCGCCTTGGCGTCACCTCTGAAGCGGTGCTGCGCCGGCCGTTGAGACGGCCCTGAGAGTAAGACTGTTCGACTGTCCCTGTTCAGCGGCCTGACTTGCCCATCCAGGAGCCTGATCCTATCGCTCAACAGTTCGAGGCTCGCTGCTAAGTTTCCGTTCGAGATGAGTGATCACCCACTTGAACTGTTGTGAACAGCCACTCGCCCGCATGAAGGGGGCTGCGGAACTCCCACGTATGCGGAGGCACCCTTCCGATTTCGCATATACGTCAGCGGCCACTGTTGCTACTTGGCGTTGATGGAGTGACTGGACAACTGCTTGGAGTATAGCTGTGCTCATCGGACGATTGTAGGCGACTGAATCGGATCAGGCGTCGTTTCCATAATAATCTCGTTTTCGTTCTGTTTTCCATCGAACTGTATTGATCCGAAATTGGGGTGACCTGACTGTGGCCAGCGCGCTATGGTGTGTCCGTCGTGGTGTGGCGGTTGAAGTGGTCGGCGCCGAGGTCGTGGAAGCGGGCGTCCGGGTCATGCAGGAGGTGCCAGATGATGACAAGGATGGAGCGCCCGATAGCGACGATGGCGCGTTTCTTGCCCGCCGTGTGGCCAGGCGCCGGTGGCGTTCGCCGAGGAAGGTATCCGTTTTGCCGGCACCGACGGCGGCCTCGCCCAGGACCCGGGCGAGATAGCGGTTGCCGTGCCCGGTCGAGCCGTTGCCCTTCGTCTTCCCGACGGAGGAGTTGATGCCCGGGGAGAACTTTGCCCAGGAACACAGGTGCCCCGCGGTCGGGAACTGGGACATGTCGACCCCGATCTCGGCCAGAATGATGGTTGCGGCGATGCGGCGATGCGGCCTATGCCCGGGATCTCATCCAGGCGTGCCGCCGCCACCGCGAAAGGGGCCAGTTGCGCCCCGATCTGTTCATCGACCGCGGCGGTATCGGCATTGATTCCGTCGATCCGGCCCAGCATCCGGCGTTCGGCGACCTTGCACAGCCACACGGAATCGAGCACGTCGGTTTTTGGACGTCCGGGCAGGTGCTTCACGTCGCGGGCGTTGACCAGCCACGGTTCGAGTCCGTGCGCCTCGAGGAGGTAGAACACCGGCTTCAAGTAATCGCTGGTCGCTTCCATCACTACCCGCTCGATGCGCAGGTCCACGAGATGGTTGGCCAGTTCAGCCAAGGACCGGCTCATCGTCGAATGCGTGGACACCTCCTGCAACCGCTTCTTCGGGTTCCCCTCCGCAGGAACCCGGACACAACAGACGAGTTCGGCCTTGCCAATGTCGATCGCGGCGACCCTGGCAATGATCTGCTCCTCATCCTGGGAATCGGCCAGCATGATCCTATTCAACTCCTCACAGCGCGGACATGTTGATGTATCGAAGCGGCCCTGTGGGGATCAACGGGAAAACAGTAATCTGACATGAAAATGGAGGTGACGTTGTCCTCGCGACTGGTTGATCTCGCGGGTCTACGTCATGAGGCTGGTTTTATACGGTCTGGTGGAGGGGTTCGAGGGTGACTTGGTAGCCGAGGGATTCGAGCTGTCTGATGGCGCGGGTCTTGGTTGTGGCCGGTGTCTGGCGGGTGGAGTAGTCGGCGCCGGGGTCTTTGTAGAGTTCGCCGGTAGTGAGCACGTGCCAGGCTGCGGTGAGCATGGCGTGTTCGATCGCGAAGAGTGCTTTGGACGGCCCGCGCCGGGCGGTGAGGCGGTGGGGAACTCGGTCATGTCGGCGCCGGTTTCGGCGATGACGATCTCTGCGACGGTGGTGCTGAATCCCGGGATGCTGATCAGGAGCTCCCGGGCGAGACGAAAGGGCTCCATCGCCGCCTCGATCCTGGCGCTCAGGTCCTCGATATCGGCGGTGTGGGCGTCGATCCGGTGCAGGTAGAGTTCCGCCATGTAGCGGTGATGGCTGCTGAACCGGCCAGTGAGCGCGTCGGTGAGCTCAGGGATCTTTGACCGCATCCTGCGCTGGGCGAGGTTTGCCAGGACCGCCGGGTCCTGGTGCCCCTCGATCAGTGCCTTCAGCATCAGCCGTCCCGAGACCCCGGTGATGTCCGAGGCCACCGAGGAGAGCTTGATGCAGGCATCCTCGAGGAGTTTCTCGAGCCGCTGGATCTCCCGGGTTCGTTCCCGGGTGATGATGGTCCTGGCCCGGGTCAGGTCCCGCAGTTCACGGATCGGGGGCGGGGGCACGAACGAGGCTCGGACCAGCCCGTGAGCACCGAGGCTCGGCCAGCCAGGCAGCGTCGGAGACATCGGTTTTACGGCCCGGGACGTTTCTGGCATCACAGGCGTTGACCAGGATGACGTTCAATCCCTCGTCCTCGAGCAAGTAGTAGAAGGGACGCCAGTAGTCACTGGTCGCTTCCATCACCACCAGACTCACCCGCTCCGTCAGCAGGTGTTCCTTCAGGTCCAGGATCTGTCCGGTCATCGCACCCCACGTGGTGACCGTCGACGCGGTTGCCCCGGCCCCCGCCCCTGCACACGGATACAGACCTTCGCGTCCTTCTTCGAAATAGCAATACCCGCGCACCGCTGGTGGATCACTTCCATCTCGGATCACACTTCCCAGTCGTCCTGCAGGAATCAAAGTGCATGCGTTCCGGGGAAGGCGGACAAAACAACAAATCCGACATTCGTGCTCAAAGGCAACAATCCACGGTCGGTTACGTCCATTAGCGTGGTGTAACCGGACCTGATGGGCGTGTTTGCCAGATGCGAAGGCGGTCACCGCGTGATCCCTTGGAAATGACAGTCCAATGTCTTTCCTGAAGGAGAACTCCGCGATGACCGCACCCTATTCTATCGATCCGACCCGTTTCCTGTCGGAGCAGCTCGAGCAGGCGTGCCCTGACCTGCTGCGCCAGATGCTCCAGACCTTTATCACAGCCCTGATGGGAGCCGAGGCCGACGCCGTCTGCGGCGCCGAATACGGCCAGGCGTCCACCGAGCGGGTGAACTCCCGCAACGGCTACCGCCACCGGGACTTCGACACCCGCGCCGGGAGCCTGGATGTCGCCATTCCCAAGCTGCGCCAGGGCACGTATTTCCCGGACTGGCTGCTGGAGGGCCGCCGCCGGGCCGAGACCGCACTGACCTCGGTGGTGGCGACCTGCTACCTGCTCGGGGTCTCCACCCGGCGGATGGAGGAACTCGTCGAATCCCTGGGCATAACCCGGCTGTCCAAGTCCCAGGTCTCGGTCATGGCCCGGGACCTCGATGAGCAGGTCGAGGCGTTCCGCACCCGGCTTCTGGATGCCGGCCCGTACACGTTCGTCGCCGCCGATGCGCTGGTGTTGAAGGTCCGCGAGGGCGGGCGGGTCGCCAACGTCCGTGCCCTGGTCGCGACCGGTGTGAACGCCGACGGGCACCGGGAGGTCCTGGGGATCCAGGCCACTCGTCCGAGGACGGGGCCGGCTGGCTCGGCTTCTTCCGCGACCTCACCGCCCGCGGGCTGACCGGGGTGAAACTGGTGACCTCCGATGCGCACGCCGGCCTCGTCGCTGCGATCGGGGCAACCCTGCCCGGCGCGTCCTGGCAGCGCTGCCGAACCCCATTACGCGGCGAATCTGATGTCCCTCACACCCAAGACCTCCTGGCCCTGGGTGAAAACCCTGCTGCACAGTGTTTACGACCAGCCCGACGCGGACGCCGTGCACGCCCAGTTCGACCGCGTCCTGCGCGCCCCGGAAGAGAAACTGCCCAACGTCGCGGACCACCTCGAAACCGCCCGCGCCGACGTGCTCGCGTTCACGCCGTTCCCGAAGGGCCTCTGGCGGCAGGTATGGTCCAACAACCCGCAGGAACACCTGAACCGGGAGATCCGCCGCCGCACCGACGTGGTCGGGATCTTCCCCGACCGGAACTCGTTGATCCGACTCGTCGGCGCCGTTCTGGCCGAGCAACACGATGACTGGATCGAAGCCCGCCGCTACCTCGGCCTCGAGCTCATCCAACAGGCCCAAACCGTCGGCACCCCGACAACCAAGGAGCCAACGACAACTACAGAACTGGCGCTCAGCGCCTAAACAAACCAAGGATCACGCGGCAACCGCAATACACCACGCATTTGGACTTGACCCCGCGGTCCCGCGGACAACAAAGCTGTGCCCTCCACCGCCAAACTAATCCACAGGCTCACCGGCAACATCCACGGATCGGGGTCGACCAAAACATACACCAAGTCGGGCAGAGCCTCAGAAAGCACCAGACATACACAAAGGCGGAGGCGACGCGCTCAAATTTCCATCCCCAGGGCGGAGCGAAGCGCCCTCAGAAACTAATCCGCGTTCTCGACAAAGAAACAAGGGGGGCCCACAGCGTGACCCCCAACGCCCGGCTAGCTGGCGGCTCCAAGGAAACAATAGGGGGAACGGCGTCAGCGGGCGTCCACGGCATCATTTTCAGCCCGGAACGGGCGTCCGACAAGGCCACTTTGGCTAGATGCACTATGTACGTCCCAATAGACGTCCCCCTGCTTTGGTCGTCGAGGCAAATTCTTGTTACGTTGAATGTTCGTTAGATCGGCAGCGGATAGCGTCGATGTTTCACGTGAAACGGAGCGGTGGAACCAGGAGTCATCAGTGAATCGAGTGCCCTCAACAGGCGATCGCGTCGGCCTCTTGAGATCGCCCGAACTTGTTGGGCCGCAGTCTGCGAATGAGATGCGCCCGTAACAGACGCTCAGGATCACCCAAGGGCGCGATGACCTCCGGATGGAAGCGAACGTGCGTCGATGGGTACGTCACGCCAATCATTGCCCACTGTTGTGTATGCAGACCAGGCCGGAAGGAGCGGTTATCACCCATTGTTCAGGTACAAGGTACGCCGGACGAAGGGAGGAAGGACCGGCGCCACAGCCAGTTCTTCCCCTATCCATTTCTTGGGTGCTACTGCCTGGACAATTATTGGTTGAATCAGACGGCAGATCTTCCTTCACTCACAGTTCCCGGT
This sequence comes from Arthrobacter sp. UYEF21, assembly GCF_040546085.1. NCBI lineage: Bacteria > Bacillati > Actinomycetota > Actinomycetes > Micrococcales > Micrococcaceae > Arthrobacter > Arthrobacter sp. UYEF21. Next base: position 9,239 of record NZ_JBEPNF010000004.1, on the reverse strand, counting down.
CGGGTCAAGTTCGCCAGGTAAGTCGCGCTGTGGTCGGAGAGCCCTCGAATTCGATCATCCCCCATCCACCCGGAATTCTGGTCAATGGTCTTTTTGCAAGGGGGTTTGGTTTTATGTCCCTGACCGCGCCAACGGCTGGAGGGCCAGAGATACAGGAAGGCCGGATGAGGCAAGTCGCTGCCCAGGTTGTTTCACGTGAAACATGGCATAGCGGCCAAGGCCCTCACGGCTCGCGGTTCAATATCGGACGCCACCTAGGGGGCACCACCGGTTCCGCGGACTTAGTGGCGGCCTGACTGCGTGTTTTGCTGCAAGCAAGACACCGCCACCGTGGTGGGCCCGGCTTCTGCCAGGCCAGAGATGACCGGGAGCATTGGATGACGGTCTGAAACGTTGATAGTTTGTTTCGAACCAATCGTCCCGAAGGGCAAAATGGCTGTGGCCACCGCTTCACAGAAGCAGTGGCCACAAACCCACAGCGCTAGCCTCGAAGGCATCCGCCCCAGGGGCAAGACATAGAGGACTGGACTTCATTGCGTTCCTAGCGCATTTGGGTGCAGTTCAGCGCAGCCTAGCGCAGTTCGAACGGACCGTGCCGTTACGAAAGGACGTCAGCGAATTCCTTCTCGAAGAATTGCTTCGGCCGGGCTCCAATGACGGTGCCCTTGACTTCGCCACCTTGGAAGAGGTAAACGGCCGGAATGGAGGTGATGCCGTACTCGGCAGCAATCCCCGGGTTGTCATCGACATTGACCTTTACGACGTTGACCTTCTCGCTGTACTCGACGGAGATCTCATCGAGGATGGGTCCCAGCTTGCGGCAGGGACCGCACCATTCAGCCCAGAAATCCACAATCACCGGTTTGTCGGCTGACAGTACGTCCGTGCCGAAGCTTGCATCCGTTACGTCTTTAGCGTTGCTCATAGCTTTGTCTCTCTCTTCGAATAGCGGTGACGCGGATTAGGCGTGCAGGTCTGCGAGGTAGTGTTCCACATCGATTGCGGCGACACAGCCGGAACCTGATGCGGTGATCGCTTGGCGGTAGGTGGGGTCCACGACGTCACCGGCAGCAAAGACGCCCGGGACGCTGGTCCTGGAGCTTCGGCCGTCCACGGCGATGGTGCCCTCAGCCGTGATCTTCAGCGCGTCTTTTACCAGGTCGGTGCGGGGGTCGTTTCCGATGGCTACGAAAACGCCGGTGACGGCGAGGTCGGATACGGTCCCGTCCTGCAGGTTCTTGATCTTCAGGCCGGTAACTTTGTCCCCGCCGATGATGTCGTCCACGGCGCTGTTCCAAAGGAACGAGATTTTCTCGTGGGCCAGGGCCCGGTCGGCCATGATCTTTGAGGCCTTGAGCGAGTCGCGGCGGTGGACCACGGTGACAGACTTAGCGAACTTGGTGAGGAAGAGGGCTTCCTCCATGGCCGAGTCTCCCCCGCCGATGACCGCAATGTCCTGGTCCTTGAAAAAGAAACCGTCGCAGGTTGCACACCAGCTGACTCCGTGACCGGAGAGGCGCTTTTCATTGGGGAGGCCAAGCTCGCGATAGGCGGATCCGGTGGACAGGATGACCGCCCGAGCCTGGAAGGTCTCGCCGGTACCAATCGTGACTGTCTTGATGTCGCCTTCGAGGTCAAGCGCTGTGACGTCTTCAAACTGGATGTCGGTGCCAAAACGGGCCGCTTGCTTCTCGAAGTTCTCCATGAGGTCCGGTCCCATGATGCCCTCAGGGAAACCTGGGTAGTTTTCGACGTCGGTGGTGTTCATCAGTTCGCCGCCGGCGGTGACTGAACCTGCCAGAAGCAGGGGCTTGAGGTTGGCTCGGGCCGTGTAGACCGCGGCCGTGTACCCAGCCGGGCCTGAGCCGACGATAATGACATCACGTACTTCGGACGCGGTGTTTTCTGCGTTGCTCACTGAACGGTGAACCTCTTCCTTAGTCGATGCGCCGGCTTTATGGACCGGCCACATGGCACAACTGAATCTTGGTGATGAATATTCCGGGCACCGCACGAACGAAGGAACCATGAATGGTCATGACAGAGTCGCCTCAACAGCGTGCCTTTCCAGATTACCGCCTGGAAACAGCTGAGCCGCGTCTGTTACTCGGACCATCTCCGGGCAGGACAGACGCGGCTCAGCGGCAGCGATGCAGGCTTTCCGCTATTGGACCTTGATTTCGGCCAAGCGGATTCCGTAGCCGTAACGGGTCTTCGGGGCGGCCAGCTTGGGCAGCGCCTTGATGGCCACAATCACGTACTGGGCTTCAACCGGTTCGGCCAGGGGCAGGGTGAGGTCGGTGGAAGTGAAGCTGTTGGTCCCCACCAGCTTGGCACCGTCCAGTGACGGACGGTCGTTGGTGTAGACACTGAGGTTTCCGCCCGAGGCTCCGAGCTGGGTCAGCGTAATGGAAGAGACCTTGGCGGGGCTCTTCAACTTCACAAACAGCGGTACACCGTCCGCGGCCAGGCCGCCCCAACCTTCAGTGGCAAACTCCATGTCGGACCAGTAGCTGGCAGCGTTGCCGTCAAACGCCTTCACAAGGTCCACATCGTAGGTGGCTGCGAAGTCAAAATTTCCCTGGCGGGTGATGTTTTCAATGGCTGGCGGCACGGCTGGCGGCACGGCTGGGGGTGCCGAACTCGGTTGCGCGGTAGCCGTTCCCGTGCCTTTACCGGTAGTGCCGGCTGAACTGGGAGCGGGGTTGGCCTGGGGGGCGGACTGGAACTGGCTGCCCAGATTGGTGAGGGCGAACACCAGCCCTGCAATCAGCACTACGGCAAGCAGTCCGCCCACGAGCCACCGCATGGAACGGGGCTCGCGCTCCGGCTCGTCGTCGTCGTCATCGTCATCGTAGTACGCGCCTGAACCGTCGGCTGGCGGCGACGCCGCAGGGGACGTCTTCCGGGCCAGGGAGGGGAAGGCAGCCGCTGCACGATTGGACTGGTTTGCTGGCGGGGAGTCAACGGATTCGTCGTAGTCAGTGTCCTGGTCACCGTGGGAGTAGTCGTCCTCGGACCATAGTGAAACCCTCGGTGTATCCGGGCCCGAGGGGTTGTCCGGCTGGCTGGCCGCCGCGGCACCGGAGCCGGATACCGGCTCACGCTCGGGCGGCAGCACCTGCTGCGGTGCGGTGACCTGCTGACGCGGGGCAGCAGCGGCACCAGCGGCGGGGCGCGTCGCCGGACGAATCGGTGGCCGCGACGGAACCACTGGCTGTGCCACAGGCGGACCAGAGGGAGCTGACCGGTATGGGTCAACCTGGCTGGGGTGATTGTCCGCGTAGTTGATGTAGCCGGCGTCGACGTTCTCTTCGTCGTCGTACGGTTCAGGCTCGTGTGAACGTGCCTGGCCGAAAATTTCGCTGCCGAGGGTATCCGTGAAGAACGGCTCAACGTAGGGCGCATCGGCCCCGACCACCAGATCGAGCAGATCTGCCGCAGAAGTGTGGTTGGTAATAAGGTACGTGGCAGCATCGGTGACGCCGAGGTCAAGGACCTGGACGCTGCCGGGACGCTCACCGGTAGCAACCTCGCGTGCGCTCTGGGCCACCTGCTCGGTGTTGTCCGGGCCTGCGACCAGAATGCTGACCGGACGGTTGAGTACTTGGTCCACCCCGTCCAGCACCAGATCCTGGTCGTGCGAGGTCAATACCGTGGCTGTGACCTTGTAGCGGCCGCCGAGTACTGATCCAACGTCGATCGGGTGGGACACGTGTTCCTCCTAGACTGTCCGGGAATTGCCGGCGTAGACGATGCCGCCGCCGGTCAAAAACCGGCAGGCGGCCGTTTTACGCTTGCCTGCAACTACCCCTGTTCACTGTCGATCCTAGCGGACTGGCCATAGGCGCCGCGGGCGACAGGCAACCGGAAAGTCAGGGAGGCTCACTTTTTCCGGGGCCGCCGGGGAAGGAAATGCGGGTTCTGGCCGGGTTGGCCCTGGAACGTGCGCCGGCCTGGCAACGGGATCTCGTCGCGCAGCAGGCCACCGCGTGCAGTGCCAGGCACGTCTTCAGCCGGCAGATATTCCCCTTCGGGTTGCGAACCGTGCTCCAAGGGAGCGGCGGGAGGTGCCGGAGCCGCATGACGTTCGGGCGCCGGTCCGGCACGGAACGACGTCGCGTCGAATTCGCCTGAAATCCGCGGAATCAGGCCGGTGTCCACCGAGACGGTGGCGCGTTCCGACGTCGGACGTTCCGCTGCGGAACGGGAACCCGTGCTGGAAGCTGACGACGACGGCGTCCCCCCGGTTCCGCCCGACGGTCCCCCGCCGCCGCGTCTCAGCCGTCCAAGCAGGGGGCGCAGCAGATCGCGGAGCTCCGCGACGTGGAATATCTTGAGCAGGAAGAGGTAAACCACCAGCATGATGGGGCCGACCACCACCAGAGTGAGCAGAGCGGCAAGCCGGTCGCTCCAGGCGAAGCCGTCCGCACTGTAGCTGCCCATCAGCCACAGGGCGCCGGCACCGGCAACAGCCGAGCCCAGCGCCGCATAACCCATCCGGATGTAGGAGTTGGCAATACGTGGACCGTCGAGGTGGCCGAGCATGCGGCGCAGGAAATAGGCGCTGATGACCACCGACAGGATGTTGCCCGCCATGTACAGAATGGCGATGGCGTAGATGATCTGGCCCACCGGCATGAACTGGATGGCAAACGCCCCGGCCACGTAGACCAGCGCCAGCAGGAGCTGGATGTAGAACGGCGTGCGGGCGTCCTCGTTGGCGTAAAAGACGCGGGACATCATGAAGTTGGCGCTCATAAACGGTGTGCTGAGCGCCAGGATGGTCAGCGTCTGTGCCAGCATCACGCCGTCCTGGCGCAGCCCGCCGGAGAAGAACATGCCCAGCGGCCCGGCCAGGGCGAAGAGTGCCAGCGCACCGAAGACGGTGGCGACGGCCATGGTGCGGAGCCCGTGCGAGAGGGCATCGCGCAGCTCGGCCCGGTTGCCGTCCTGCGATGCGCGCGTCATCCGATTGAAGAGGACGGTGGCGAGGGACAGTGCGATGATCGAGTGCGGCAGCAGGTACAGCTGGCTGGCCACCTCCAGGACAGCGTTGCCGGGCAGCATGTCCGCCGCGGGATCCCCCGCCTCCTTCAACCGGAGGCGCTCTGCACCGGGAATAGTGGCGATGCGCATGACATACAGGAAAGACAACTGCCCGACGGCGGCCGTCAGGAGCGTCCAGACGCTCAGCTTCGCTGCCTGGCCCAGTCCCACGCCCCGCCACCCGAACTTTGGCCGGAGGCCCAGTTTCAGCCGGAAGACCGGGATCAGCAGGATGGCTGTTTGGGCCACCACACCGATGGTGGAGAAGCCGGCCACGAGCAGGGTCTGGTTGGGACCCCAGTTATCCAGCGTGTGCGGGTTGATGGCGTTTTGGCCGAAGATCCAGATGAACATGCCCAGGCCGGCGATGCCCACCACGTTGTTCAGGATGGGGGCCCACATGGCCGGGCCGAACGCTCCATTGGCGTTGAGGACCTGTGTGAGGAGGGCGTACAGGCCGTAGAAGAAGATCTGCGGCAGGCACCAGAATGCAAAGGACACAGCGACGGCCTGTTGCTGGGGCGAGTAGCCCTGGGTGGTCAGCTCAATCACCCAGGGCGCGGCTAGCGTGACCAGCGCAGTGAGGCCGAGCAGCAGCAGCACCGCCAGGGTCAGCAGCCGGCTGATGTAGTCCGCTCCCCTGTCCGGGGCCTTGCTCGCCTTGATGATCTGCGGAACCAGCACGGCGTTAAACACGCCGCCGGCCACCAACAGGAAGATCAGGTTGGGCAGGTTGTTGGCGTTGATGAACGTGTCATTGACGGTGGAGCCGAGGCCCAGGGCGGCACCCAGCATCCAGGTCTTGCCGAAGCCGAGAAAACGCGAGACCAGGGTACCGGCGGCCATGATGGCGCTGGACCGGGTTTCGCTCGCGCCGGTGGGAACGTCCGGTTCGGGGGGAACCGGATCGCTGGCCGGATCTTCGGCGGGAAGCGCATTGTGGCCTGGAGCCGTCGGCTCGGCCGCCGGACCGGTGTGTCCGGCGCGGCGTGCTCTCTCGGAGGGGAAATTGGAAGCTGACATCGAGTTCATCGTCTCACCCGGACCCTATTTGTTCCGCACCGGCCCGGCCTGCTCTGTCGTCCTTGGCAGGACACCGGCCGCGGGCGGCACGCTCAGAGGCGTTCGGGCAGAACGTCCCGGGCCAGGTCTGCGATCCGGCGTTCATTGGGAAAAGAGAGCTTCCGTGCGAGTTCCTTGAGGGGCACCCATGCAACGTCCACGGCTTCGTGGTCAGGATCGTTTTCGATGGTAAGTTCACCGCCGGTAGCGCGCAGCAAATAGTGGTGAACCGTCTTGTGGACGCGGTGTCCGCTGACGGTGAACCAGTAGTCGATGCTGCCCAGCGGCGCCAGGATGTCGCCTTCGATGCCGGTTTCCTCGGCAATCTCGCGGATAGCCGCCTGCTCGTTGTTTTCCTTGCCTTCCGGATGGCCCTTCGGCAGGCACCACTCCAGCCGTCCGCCCCTGTTAAGGCGGGCAATGATCGCAACCCTAAGTTCGGCATCGGACGTGTCCACCACAACGCCGCCCGCAGAGATTTCCTCCACCGTAGGGAGCGAGGCCGGAGCCGAATGCAGGGCAGGCGCGACGTGGGCACCAATTGCCGACGGCAAAGGTGGATTTGTCCTCCTGCCGGGAGCGCTCGGTACGGGATGGGCCATGCAGTCCACTCTAACTACTCTTGCCCAATCTTGATGACCGGAACATGACATCAAGATGGACTGCGTGTGACGCACTTTGCGGGCCCGTGAGGGAATCCGCACGAACTTGACCGGAATTTGGCCTGCCAAGCCGCTGGTTTCTGCCAAGCTTAAGTAACTATGGCGCACGCACATCACAAGACTGATTCCCACACCGTCGATTTCCAGGTGGACCCGGTGGTCCTGGAGCTCGGCCAGCGCTTTGTCGACGCCGGACATGAACTGTCGCTGGTGGGAGGCCCGGTGCGGGACCTTTTCCTCGGCCGCACTTCGCTGGACCTGGACTTCACCACGGACGCCACCCCGGACCAGACCGTAGCCCTGATCAAGAAATGGGCGGACAACTACTGGGAAATCGGCCGGGCCTTCGGGACAATCGGCATGCGCAAGGCCGGTTTCCAGATCGAGATCACCACTTACCGGGCGGAGGCGTACGATCCCGAGTCACGCAAGCCGGTAGTAGCTTTTGGAAGGTCGCTGACTGACGACCTGCTGCGCCGGGACTTCACCATCAACGCCATGGCCCTGCGGCTCCCGTCCCTTGAACTCGTTGACCCGTTCGGCGGCGTCCGGGACCTCCACGCCTCCGTCCTGACTACACCCGGCTCCCCCGAGGACTCCTTCTCCGACGATCCCCTCCGCATGATGCGCGCCGCCCGGTTCGCCTCCCAGCTGGGCGTGTCAGTGCACCCCGACGTCCGTCGGGCCATGAGCCAGATGGCCGAACGCATCACCATCATCTCCGCCGAACGCGTCCGCGACGAACTGGTTAAACTCATCTGCGGCGCGCGCCCCCGGATTGGTGTGGACCTGCTGGTGGACACCGGACTGGCCGAGTTCGTGCTGCCCGAAGTGTCCGCCCTGCGGCTGGAATCTGACGAGCACCACCGACACAAGGACGTCTACCAGCACTCCCTGCAGGTGCTGGAGCAGGCCGCGGCCCTGGAAACCGAGGCCGACGGCGCTGTGCCGGCCCCCGACTTTGTGCTGCGGTTCGCAGCGTTAATGCACGACGTCGGCAAACCGGCTACGCGGCGTTTCGAACCGGGCGGCGCGGTCAGCTTCCGCCACCACGACATGGTGGGATCCAAACTCACGTCAAAGCGGATGAAAACCCTGCGTTTCGACAATGACAGCATCAAGGCCGTTGCCCGGCTGGTGGAACTGCACATGCGCTTTTATGGCTACGGCGACGCCGGCTGGAGTGACTCCGCTGTCCGCCGCTACGTCACGGACGCCGGGCCCCTGCTGGAACGGCTGCACCGGCTGACCCGCTCCGACGTCACCACCCGCAACCAGCGGAAGGCTGAACGGCTCGCCTTCGCCTACGACGACCTGGAAGACCGGATCGCCACCCTGCGCGAGCAGGAGTCCCTGGAGGCCGTCCGCCCCGACCTGGACGGGGCCCAGATCATGGGCCTCCTGAACCTCAGACCCGGTCCGGTGGTGGGCCGTGCCTACAAGTTCCTGCTGGAGGAACGGATGGAGCACGGCCCGCTGCAGCCGGAGGACGCCCAAACCAGGCTGCTCGCCTGGTGGGCACAGCAGCCCGAGGCGGCACCTCCGGTTCCGGAAGCACCAGAGCCAGCCGCCGCCGTCGAACCTTCCCCGAACGAGGAGTCCAAATGACTGTCCCGAACACTGCGCCCCGCCCCCAGCTCTGGATCCTGCGCCACGGTGAGACCGAATGGTCCAAGAGCGGGCAATACACCGGCCTCACGGACCTGCCCCTGACTGTCGAAGGTGAGCAGCAGGCAGTTGAATCCCGGAAGGTGCTGGACCAGGTGGATTTTGACCTGGTCCTGACGTCACCGCTGCGCCGCGCCCGGCGGACAGCCGAACTGGCCGGGTTCCCCGGCGCGCAGCACGAGCCCCTGGCAGTGGAATGGAACTACGGAGACTATGAGGGCATCAGCTCGGACCTGATCCGCAAGGACAACCCGGACTACCTGATCTGGTCGCACGGGGTGCCCAACGGCGAAAGCCTGGACGAGGTGGCAGCCCGCGCGGACAAGGTTGTGGCCCGCGTGCTGGAATCAGGACTCGACAACGTCCTGATCGTGGCCCACGGACATTTCTCCCGGATCCTTACCGCGCGCTGGCTTGAATTGGCCCCCACCGAAGGACGCCACTTCGTGCTGGGGACCGCGAAAGTCTGCACCTTGGGCTGGGACAAAAAGACGCCGGCCATTGTCCGGTGGGGACTATAAACCTCCATTCATAAACTACCTTGAAAAAATCTTTGCGAATTAAGTGGCGAACGGCCGCATTCGTAAGACAATTTTAATCCTGGCCCCAGAGCGTCTTTGCCGAGGGCACGGCGCACGTTGCCGGGCCAGTCTGCTGGTGCAACGGCTGGACAGAAAAGGAGGTGGGGAGAAATGATTACTTTGACTAGGTGCGTGGGTCGGTAATTGTTTGAGGGTTCCTCAGGTTTGAGCCGTAACGGCCCGAGGCCGGTTTCCTTGTCTTGGAAAGGGGCCGGCC